>NZ_JBHYMK010000005.1:0-198290 GCF_042743065.1 Streptomyces sp. NPDC058872 | reverse complement strand
CCACCCCCCAGGTCATGCCTTCGACAGGGGGCAACAGTCATGCCGGGCCCGGAGGCCAGGAGCCCCATTTCAGGGCCACGGAAAAGGTAACGGGGCTCCCATCCCGTCTGCCGTCGACCCAGGCAGAGCCGAGCAGACACGGGTCCTGGCGTCCAGGTCGTTCGTACAGTGGCGCGCTCCACCTGGACGCCAGGACCCGCGCCCGCTCCACGTACGTGTGGGTCGACGGCAGACGGGATGGGAGCCGGGCGAGTGGTCGGCAGGGCCGGCGTGGCAGCTCCAGCCCAAAGCCGTTCCGCTGACCTTCGCTACGAAGTGCAGCCGCTCACATCGACGGTAACATCTGAAATGTGAAGATCCTCCGCATTCTTCAGTCGGGGCGCCAGCCTCGGGATGTGAGACAGCGACGGGACGAAGAACAACGACGAGATACGGAACCGCGCCAGGCCGGGGAGCCGAGACAGGTTGCGGAGCCGCAGCTACCCCTCCCGATTCCTGAGCGAGAACCTGAAGATCCTCTCTTGGATCTCTTCCGGGGCAGACTTCGGATGTTCCTCTGGACGGTGGTCGTCGCGCTTCCGCCTTTGGCGGTCGTACTCGTACCCTGGGCTGCAGGGAAGGTTCCCCATCCGGGCCCGGCGCGCATCGTCGGAAGCCCGGAGCTCGTTCTTACTGGGGTCCTCCTAGCCATTGCAGGCGTCTACGACCTCATCGTTACCCCATTGAGGACGAGCGCCACGGCCTACAAGTTCATCATGACGGGTTGCTTGCTTTTCATCTTTTTTCCCGCCCTCATTGCGTATCTACGGGTTGCGAAGGTGCCTGAGGAGCTGCCCGATACCTTGTCCGTAGCCCTCGTGTTGGTGAGCTTTGGGCTGTGCATCACCCTGGGAAGCCTGTCGGCGTGGGCGGCAGCGAAGGGATAGATATGAACGATGCGATCGCAGTGATCTCGATCGTTGTCGGTGCCGCTGGAGCAGGCTTCGCGGGTCTGGCTACCTGGAGGTACACCCGTACCCGCAGCGCTGAGAACGCGCCGGCGGCTGTAGAGGTTCAGGTCAAAGACGACAGCGGGAACGTGGAGTACAGGTCCTTCCACGTTACGCATCTGCAAGCGCGGCGGCTGCTCACCATGATCGGAGCAGTCGGTGACGAAGCGAAAGACAGTCCTCAGAGGCCCACAAGGTATACGCCGCGGCCTGCGCGGCACCAGCTACACAGACTCAGATAGCGACGATGCGTGGCCTGTCTTGTCAAGACGCGTCTGGCGCCTGACATCAGCGGCTGACACCAACAAGCGCGAATCTCGCCGATCGACGCCGAACGTCAGCGGCAGGCCAGACGACACGCGGAGCGTGTTGGGCGAGGTCCCAGGGTCACTGTGATCGACCTGATAAGGATGAGGCCACAGGTTCAAATCCTGTTAGCCCCACAGCACGATCGACCCGGATGGTTCCTCCATCCGGGTCGTTCTGTTTGTGCGAGGTTTGAGGCCGGTACAGGTCACCGATCGGTATCGGTCGATGTGTAGAGTGGGCGACAGAAGTCTCCTACGTCAACGAAAGACGAGGTCGCGCGGTGAAGAAGCTTCTCCTGGTCGCACTGGCCGCCATCGGCGGGCTCCTCGTGTACCGCCAGATCCAGGCGGATCGCGCCGAGCAGGATCTGTGGACGGAGGCGACCGACTCCGTGCCCGCAGGTTCCGGTGTCTGAGCGACGCACACACTGTGGATGAAGCCCCGGCCGCGCCAGCGGACCGGGGCTTCACCGTTTCGGGAGCGCAATACCCCGTACCCCTCCGGCTTTTGCCGAAGTGAATAGAGTCGTTGCTCAAGCAAAAGTTTGACCACGGGAGTCCTGCCGCCGTGGCTCCGTGACGCAGGACCGATCCACGATGCCGGCGGACACCGAGGGCGCGGGCGGGGCAGGATGGACCGACACCAGCCCGTCGTGCGAGCGACGGGCGCGGGTGCTGCGCGCGGGGGCGTGGATCGGCCTCCGCCGGGTGCGGCGCAGGGCGGGACGAACGGGAGAAGGCGTGAGCACGCAGACCGAGGGGCGGACCGGAACCGGCCGGAGGGCGGGGGCCCTGATCGCGGTGGCCACGGTGCTGGGTGCGGTGGTGGCGCTGCCCGCCCAGGCCCGGGCGACCGGAGGGCCCGAGGTCCCGTCGTACGCCTTCGACGGTTCGGCCCAGCGGATCCGGGGCGCCGCCTCCAGCTTGGACGCCAAGGAGCTGAAGCCCGGTCGGACGTACCGGGACAGCCTCGAGAAGGACGGCAAGGTCCACTACCGGGTCAACCTCGACAACGAGCGGAACACCTACGTTTCCGTCGTCGCCGTTCCCCCGCCCGGCGGCGAGGTCGAGTACGGCGACGGCTTCAGGGTGAGCATCCAGGACGGCTCCGGCGCCGAGTGCAGCTACCAGAAGGTCAACTTCGCCTCCGCGCAGTACGCCCGTCCGCTCGCCGGTTACGCCCGCCGGACCGTCGTCCCGGGGAGCAGCACGTGCCAGACCGAGGGCGCCTACTACGTGCTGGTCGAGCGCGATTCCGCGACGGCCTCCGCCCCGGACGACTGGGAGTTGGAGATCCGGCACGTCACCGAGCCCCTCCTCAAGCAGCCGGGCCCCACCGAACTCCCCAAGACCTGGGCGTCGGGCACGCCCGCGCCGCCGGCCGGAGGCCAGCAGCAACGGCAGGGCGGCGCCGGGTTCCACGAGGCCGTGGCCCTGCGGGAGGGCGAGTGGCGGGCGGACATCCTGCCGGGCCAGACCCTCTTCTACCGGGTGCCCGTCGACTGGGGGCAGCAGCTCCACGCCAGCGCCGAACTGGGCAGCGGCGTCAAGGGCGATCTGGTGAGCAACGCGCTCAGCCTCACGCTCGACAATCCGGCCCTCGGCTTCGTCGAGATGGAGACGGTCAGTTACACGGGGAAGCCCGCCACCCTCGTGCTCGACCCGCTCCGGCCGGTGGCCCACGAGAACCGCACCTCGTACAACGTCGCCACCAGCGGCATGCGGTTCGCCGGCTGGTACTACCTGTCGGCCACGCTGAGCCCGAAGATCGCCGCGGAGTACGGCGACGCCCCGGTCCCGCTGACGCTTCGGGTGACCGTCAAGGGCAGCCCGAAGGGGGATCCCGGGTACGACGGGGATCCCGGGGCGTTCACGGTGACCACGGGGGACCGGGAGGCGGCGGAGAAGGGGACCAACGCGGCACCGGCGGAGACGAACGGCACCATGGCGCTCGTTGCGACCGTGGGCATCGGCACCGGGACCGCATTGCTGCTCGTCCTCGGAGCCTGGACCCTGCTCGCCCGCCGGCGGGCGTGAGCCGGACGCCGCGCTCCCGGCGGGAGGGGGGAGCCAGGCCGGGTGCCGCGCCCCCCGGCGGAAGAGGGAGACGAGCCGCGGGCGGAGCGGCCTCAGACCTGGCCGAGGGCCCAGAAACCGACCGCGAGGCACACCAGCGCGAACAGCAGCAGCGGGACCGCGACCTTCGCGGGCGGGCCCGGCCGGCGTCCCGGTACGAGGGCCGTGGGCCCGGTGTGCGGGGCAGGTGCCGGTGCCGGGGCGTGGGCCTGTACCGGAAACGGTGCGGCACGGGTGGCGGAGGGCGTTCCGTATGCCGCCGCACCAGCGGGAGTCGACACCGGGGTCGGCGGGGGCAGGGGGAAGCTGCCCGTCTCGGAAGGGCGGGGGAGCAGAGGGCTTCCGGGGGTGGCACCCGGTACCGGTGCGGGAGCCGTGAACTGCGCCGGAGGGCGGTGCGGCGGGTACGGGGCGGGCGTCGGCGGCTGGGTCGGCCCCGGTGGGGACGGCTGGGCCGGCACCGCGGCGGACTGTTCCACCGGTACCGCTGTCGGCCCCCGCGGTCCTTCCGGGCCGAAGCCGGCGGGCAGCGGGCCGAGCCGGTCGAGGACCTCCACCGGCCCCTCGCCGGGATCCGGCTCCGGCAACAACTCGGCGGCGGAGGCGAGCGCCTTGCGCGCTCCCGTGGCGGACCGGAACCGTGCCTGGGGGTCGGGTTGGAGCAGACCGGCCAGAACCTGCCACACCGGCTCGGGAACACCTTGGGGGGCGCCGGGAGTGCCGTGGGTGAGGAAGTGGTCGACCAAAGCCCGCGAGTCGGGCTTGCTGCCCTTCAGGAGGTGGAGGCCGACCAGGCCGACGGCGAACAGGTCGGCGGTGACGTCCGGTTCCGCCCCGAGGAGCTGCTCCGGAGCGAAGTAACCGGGCGTGCCCACCACGTAGTTGGTTTCGGTGAGACGGGGTTCCCCTTTGCGCATGGAGATGCCGAAGTCGGACAGCCGCAGGTGGGGCCGCCCGGTGCCGGTGACGTCCATGAGGATGTTGGCCGGCTTGATGTCCCGGTGCACCACGCCCTCCGCGTGGACCGCGGCGAGGCCCGAGAGCAATTGGTCGAGCAGGACGCAGGCGAAACGCGGCGGCAGCGGGCCGTGGTCCGCGATGACGTGCGCGAGGGAGCCACCGGCGACCAGGTCCATGGTGAACAGGACCTGGTCGTCGTCGGCGGCCCAGCTGGCCGGGGCGAGGACGTGGGGATGGTCGATCCGCAGCGCCTGCTCGCGGACGAACCGGAGCAACGTGTGGGCGTCGCTCTGCTGGAGCACCTTGGCCGCCACGTAGCGGCGGCGCCGGTGGTCCCAGGCCCGCCACACCGCGCCCGCCCCGCCGCGCCCGATCGGGTCGACCAGTTCGTACCGACCACCGAAGACCTCGCCCATCGCGTTGCGCCCGCTCCCCGTCTGCGTCGTTTCCCCGCGGTGCCCGGTCGACCCACCGGGCCTGCGTCAGTTCTGGTGCGACTCGTAGTGGGCGACCGCTTCGGCCGTCCGTCCGGCGCCGTACACCCGGAGGAACTCTGCCAGCTCCGGGTGGGAGGGGGCGAGCGAGTCGGCGGCGTCGATGATGTCGCCGGCGGCGGCCACGGACCGCAGCAGCGACTGGATCTCACGGACCACCCGGCGCACGGTCGGCGCGCCGGAACCGGTGCCGAGGCCGGTCTGGCTCGTGCTGGTGAGGACGGAACCGCCCTGGGACTTCTTCACCTCGTCCATCCGTGCCGTCGCCTCGGCGGCGCTGACGCTGCCGTCGGCGACCTGGCCGGCGAGCTCCTGGAGGGCCTGGACGCGCTGCACGACCGCGGGGTTGCCGATCTTCGCCCGCTGTCCGCTCATCAGCTGGGACAGCATCGGGGCGGAGAGCCCGAGCACGGCCGCGAGCCTCGCCTGATTGAGCCCGAGATCGTCGATCAGCCGGCGGAAGAGCGCTCCCAACGGCTCCCCGTACCAACTGCGCTGAAGCTCTCTGGCTCTTGCCGTGGCTTCCTGCTGCGCTGCGTCCATTGCCCTCTCCCCATCCCTTAGGTTCGCCACTGCGAACCTCGATCAGCATCTTACGGAGAGTGGTCGCTGACCGGGAGACCCAATCCTTTTGCCTGACATGGGGGGTGACCCGGTACGCTGTTCTCGTTCCGGGGCCTTAGCTCAGTTGGTAGAGCGCTGTCTTTGCATGGCAGATGTCAGGGGTTCGACTCCCCTAGGCTCCACTCTTGAATGCCCTTCGAGCTGCCGAAAAGCAGTCTCGGAGGGCATTTTCGTGTTTCCGCGGAGAAGCGACGCCGCCTTGCTGGGGGCAGGAGGGGCGTACGGACCCCGAAGGGTGCGGTGGTCGGGGGGCGTGCCCGTCCTGGGGCGGGCGCCTGGCGACTCCCGCAGTCCGGCTCGTGGTGGTGCTGCTCGGCCGGCGGCCCCGGCGGCCGATCAGCACGGAACCGGCCAATCCGCACGGAGGCCGGTGCGGTAACGGGGGCGGGGTGCTACCGGAGGCGGGGCGATGCTGGTCCGGACGGGTGGTGTTCATCGGAAGAACTGCGCGGTGACGGCGTCGGTGCGGGGAAAACCGGCCCGCATGCACATCATGAGGAAGGTATGTAAAACGCGCAAAACGAAATAAACCATTCGAGAACGTCACGAAAGTGAGGGGCCATGGCCGCCGCCAAGGTCAAGCAGATCTGGACCGTCTTCCTCTCCGTCCTCTTCGCCCTGCTCGGCTCCGTCGGCCTCGCGGGCACCGCCGCCGCCTCCCCGCAGCCCGCGGTCCAGCAGCCCGAGGAGTCGGCCGCACCCGCCGCGCCGGTCTCCGTCCCCTCGGAGCGCACCCTTTCCGTACCGGCACAGCGGACGCACCGGTGGCCGCTCGTCGGGGACCGTTCCCTGCCGCCCACCATCAAGCAGCGCATCGCCGCCGAGGCCCACGGTTCCGCGCCCGCCACCCGGCAGCGGTCGTCGTCCACCGTCGCGGCCGAGGGCGACCCGGCCGCGCTGACCGAGCTGGCGCTCGCAGCGGCGGCCTGAGCAGCGGGGCGGACGACGCGTACGCACCCTCCCCACCACCTCGCGGGCAGCACCCGTGGAGCACCCCAAGGTCCCGACGGGGACCCCGGCGAGGGCTCCGGGAGCACCCGCAGCAAGACCCCTCAGGACCCCTTAGGGCCCCGGTGAGGCCCGGACACCCCCGAGCGTGAGCACCCCCGGCAGGGCCCGGCGGGTCAGCGGCGTTCGTCGCGGTCGGCGGCTTCCGCAGCGGCCTCGGTTTCCGTGTCGAGGGGAGTCCCACCACCGTCGGCGGACGACGGCGAGGAGTCCTCGTCCACATCGGTCGGCGCGGGAGGCTCCACCAGCCAGTCGGGATTGGCCTGGCTGTCCCACCACTTCCAGGCGGCGAACGCGCCGCCGGCGAGGACGGCGAGGACGGCGAGTCCCTTGACGAGACGCCCGGCCCTGGCCCGACGCTCGTGCTTCTTCATGATCTTCTCGATCTCCTTCGGCGTCACCTGACCGCGCAGCGCGGCCCAGGCGGCGGTGGAGCGCGCCCCGGCCTCCTCGAGGACAGGACCCGTGGCGGCAACCGCGTACTCGACGCGCGGAACGGTGTAGTCGGCCGCTTGACGGGCGGCCTGACGGGTCTTGACCGCCGCGAGGTGTGCGGCTGCGTCGACCCGCGGCGGCACGTGCGGTGCGACATGGGCGTCGTACTGCACACGAGCCTGCGCCCGAGCCTGATGAGCGGCCTTCGAGAGCTTCGGTGCGAGCACCGCCCGCGCCTCGTGCGCATAGTGCGCCGCCTGGTCCTTGGCCGTTTCGGCGTACGGCGCCACCACTTCCGCGGCGTGCAGGACGCTCTCCTTCGCCGAATCTGTCGCGGCGCGCACGCTGTCCATGCGGGTCACAGGACTCCTCCTCCTCGGTGGCGATGTCGGTTTTTCACCTTTCCACCCTTTTCGGAATCATGCCCGCCGGAGCCCGGTCCGGCATGTGGGGCGGGCATCCGGGGCATGCGAGGATCGGACACGCCAGGAACAGACCTGACATGACGCGAGACGACGCGTGACGACGTGGGACGGAAGGCGACCGTGGCCGAGCAGCTGTACGCGATCCTGAAGACGAGCCTGGGCGACATCGAGGTGCGGCTGATGCCGTTCCACGCGCCCAAGACGGTCCGCAACTTCGTGGAGCTCGCCTCCGGTGAGAAGGAGTGGACGCACCCGGCCACCGGCACGGTCTCTTCGGATCCGCTCTACGACGGCACGGTCTTCCACCGGGTCCTCAAGGGCTTCATGATCCAGGGCGGTGACCCGCTGGGGAACGGCACCGGCGGGCCCGGGTACGAGTTCGCCGACGAGTTCCACCCGGAGCTCTTCTTCGACCGTCCCTATCTCCTGGCCATGGCCAACGCCGGTCCGCACACCAACGGCTCGCAGTTCTTCATCACCGTCGCCCCCACGACCTGGCTGAACCGCAAGCACACCATCTTCGGCGAGGTGGTGGACAAGGAGAGCCGGAAGGTCGTGGACGCGATCGCGACGGCCTCCACCGACCCGCACACGGAGCGTCCGCTCCAGGACGTGGTCATCGAGTCCGTGGTGATCGAGAAGCGCTGAACCGGAAGGGACGGAACCGCCCATGGACACGCAGCCCGGCCTGGTGCGCTGTTACCGCCATCCGGAGGCCGAGACCGGCATCCGCTGCACGCGCTGCGAGCGACCCATCTGCACGCAGTGCATGATCTCCGCGTCCGTGGGCTTCCAGTGCCCGGAGTGCGTGCGGAACGGTTCGGGCACCGGTCACGCCTCGGACGCCAACCAACCCCGTACGCTCGCGGGCGGCCGGGTGGCGGCGGACGGCCGTCTCGTCACCAAGGTCCTCATCCTGATCAACCTGGCGCTGTTCATCGCCGTCCAGGTGGTGGGCGACCGACTCGTCGACGACCTCGCGCTCATCGGCGGCGGCGGCGTGATCCTGCCGACCGGTGAACCGGTCGGGGTCGCGGAGGGCGAGTGGTACCGACTGCTGACCTCGGCCTTCCTCCACCAGGAGATCCCGCACTTCCTCTTCAACATGCTGGGCCTGTGGGTGATCGGCGGGATCGTCGAACCCGAGCTGGGGCGGATCCGGTATGCGGCGCTCTGTCTGCTCGCCGGGCTGTCCGGCTCCGCACTCGCCTATCTGCTCTCCCCGCACAACCAGTTCTCGCTGGGGGCCTCCGGCATCGTCTACGGCCTGCTCGGCGCCTGGGCGGTGCTGGCCCGGCGCAGGCGGCACGACATGCGCCCGGTGTTCCTCTTCGTGGCGCTGTCCCTGCTGCTCACTTTCACCCGTCCGGGGATCTCCTGGCAGGCACACATCGGCGGCCTGGTCGCCGGAGCCCTGGTCACGTACGCGATGGTGCACGCGCCGCGGGCCCGACGGGACCTGGTGCAGTACGGGGTCTGTCTGTTGGTGTTGCTGGTCGACCTGGGGATCGTACTGGCCCGTACGGCAGCGCTCACCTGAGCGTGGAGGGCTGTGGAAGAGCTCTCTTGTGAGCTTTCCCCAGAGTTATCCACAGTGTGTGGCGGATCTTCTCCGCTCTGTGGGGAAACCGCACGCCCCTCGCCTCTGACCTGGTATTTCTCCAGGGAGGCGAGGGGCGCGTGACGTTTCCGCGAGAGTGATTCCGGTCATACCGGCGTCAACTCCGCGTGAGTTATCCACAGATCTTCGTAAGTTATCCAGTGCTGTGCACAACGCTGTGGATAAGCTTGGGGGAGAGCTTGACGAGTGGCTGGCGCGACCGCTAAGTCGCCTCGACCGCTTCCCCCTCAGCTACCGTTCCCCGGCTATTTCCACTGGGTGGAGACGCCGAAGCCGGCCGCGATGAAGCCGAAGCCCACCACGATGTTCCAGTTCCGGATCGACTCGATCGGCATGGAGCCGTCGGTGACGTAGAAGACCACGATCCACACCAACCCGATGGCGAACAACGCCAGCATCACGGGCGCCACCCAGCTGCGGCTGGTCAACTTGATGTTGGTGGCCTGCTTGGCGGGCGGGGGCGTGAAGTCGGCCTTCTTGCGGATCCGTGACTTCGGCACGAGGGACTCTCCTGTCGATGCGCTGCGTGACCGCGCAGGGAACTGTGGCTGGCGCCGGGATGTGACGAAGGAGGACGGTGACGTCCCCCAGGCGTCCGTTAGCGTAGTGCTTCCGCGGCACCGAAGGGGATCAGGGTACGTTGAGCAATTCCGCCGGCACTCCCAGCGGGCCGGGCCGCACCACGAGGTGGCGCCCCGTCCGGGTGCTCACCCTTGCCGTTTTCGCGCTCGCCGGACTGATCTTCGTCACGAGCTTCAACACCGCCAAGGGCACCAACATCCGTACGGACGCCTCGCTCCTCAGGCTCTCCGACCTCATCGAGGAACGCAGCCACAAGAACGCCGGCCTCGACGAGTCGACCTCCGTGCTCCGCAGCCAGGTCGACGCCCTCGCCGCCCGGGACGACGGCTCCACGCGTGCGGAGGACGAGAAGCTCGCCGCGCTCGAAGCGGGCGCCGGAACCAGCGAGCTCTCCGGTTCCGGCCTCACCGTCACCCTCAATGACGCCCCTCCGAACGCCCGTGCCGCCCCCGGCTACCCCGAGCCGCAGGCCAATGACCTCGTCATCCACCAGCAGGACCTCCAGGCCGTGGTCAACGCCCTGTGGCACGGCGGCGCCCAAGGCATCCGGGTCATGGACCAGCGGCTCATCTCCACCAGCGCCGTGCGCTGCGTCGGCAACACCCTGATCCTCCAGGGCCGCGTCTACTCCCCGCCGTACAAGATCACCGCCGTCGGCGACCGGGACGCGCTCACCAAGGCGCTGGCCGACTCCCCCGCGCTCCAGAACTACCAGCTGTACGTCAAGGCGTACGGGCTCGGCTGGAAAGTGGACGAGCACAAGAAGGTGACTCTTCCGGGGTACTCGGGCACAGTGGACCTCCACTACGCGCAGCCGGCGGGCTGACGCCGGGCAGGGGGTCGACCGGGGGGAGCCGGGGCCGTGACGGTGCGACGGGTCGTGCGGAGTCTCAGCGAGCTGTGCATCACCGCGGGCGCCCTGCTCGTCCTCTTCGTCGTGTACCTGCTCCACTGGACCGGCGTCCGGGCCGAGCAGGCCGGTTCCGCCCGGATCGACACCCTCCGGAAGGAGTGGGCGAGCACGCCCACCACCGGCACGCCCGCACCCGCCCGGACGCAGACGCCCTATGCGCCGGGCCGGGGCATCGCCGTGATGTACGTCCCCCGCTTCGGCCGCGACTGGGAGTGGCCCGTCCTCGAAGGCACCGGGCCCGGCGTGCTGGAACAGGGCCTCGGGCACTACCCCCGCACCGCCCGGCTCGGCGACACCGGAAACTTCGCCGTCGCCGGCCACCGCCGGACCCACGGCGACCCCTTCAAGGACTTCCCCCGGCTGCGCCCCGGCGACGCGGTGGTCCTCACCGACGGCACGGCCTGGTACACGTACCGGATCGACCGGGGTCCCCACCGGACCGTCCCCACCGACACCGCCGTCGTCGATCCCGTCCCCCGGAAGTCGGGCTTCACCGGGCCCGGCCGCTACCTCACCCTCACCACCTGTGACCCCGAGTGGGGCAGCAGCCACCGCCTGATCGCGTGGGCCCACCTGGACGCCACCCGCCCGGTGACCGACGGCCGTCCACAGGCTTTGGACAGCTGACCCCCCGGGCCCCCCGCGCCCCGTACTCTGGTCCCGTAACGAACGGAAAGGGGCGGTCGACGTCATGTACGGCTGGATCTGGCGGCATCTGCCGGGCAACGCATGGGTGCGGGCGCTGATCTCGGTCGTGCTGGTCCTCGCGATCGTCTACGCCCTCTTCCAGTACGTGTTCCCCTGGGCGGAGCCTCTGCTTCCGTTCAACGATGTGACGGTGGACGGCCAGTGAGCGCGCGAATTCTCGTCGTCGACAACTACGACAGCTTCGTCTTCAACCTCGTTCAGTACCTCTACCAGCTCGGTGCGGAGTGCGAAGTCCTCCGCAACGACGAGGTCGAGCTGAGCCATGCCCAGGACGGCTTCGACGGCGTCCTCCTCTCGCCCGGGCCCGGCACGCCCGAGCAGGCCGGGGTCTGCATCGACATGGTCCGGCACTGCGCCGACACCGGAGTGCCCGTCTTCGGCGTCTGCCTCGGCATGCAGTCGATGGCCGTGGCGTACGGCGGAGTCGTCGACCGGGCACCCGAGTTGCTGCACGGCAAGACCTCGCCGGTGACGCACGAGGGCCAGGGCGTCTTCGCGGGTCTGCCCTCGCCCTTCACCGCGACCCGCTACCACTCGCTGGCCGCCGAGCCGGCCGCCCTGCCCGCCGAGCTCGAGGTCACCGCTCGGACCGAGGACGGCATCATCATGGGGCTGCGGCATCGTGAACTCCCCGTCGAAGGAGTGCAGTTCCACCCCGAGTCGGTCCTCACCGAACACGGACACCTGATGCTCGCCAACTGGCTGGAGCAGTGCGGAGACAAGGGGGCGGTCAGCCGGTCGACGGGGCTCGCGCCGGTGGTGGGCAAGGCCGGCGCGTGACGACGGGCTCGCCGTGGTTCCGGCCTGCGAACGGCCCGGCATCCGAGCCGATACCCGCAGACGCGTACGCGCCCGCCGAGCCCCATGCGCCCGCCGAGCCCCACGGGGGCAGTGGGACGTACGTGTCCCCCGAGCCGTACGTGTCCCCCGAGCCGTACGTGTCCCCCGAGCCGTACGTGTCCCCCGAGTCGTACGCGCCCACGGAGCCCTACGCGTCTCCCGAGCCGTACCCGTACGAGGAGCCGGCTCCCCACGCGGGCGTCACCCAGGAAGGCCCCTACGAGCCTCCGTACCGGCCTCGCGGGGCCGAAGGGGCCCCGCAGTCCGGGCTGGACCGGACGATGCCCCTGCAGGCCGTGGAAGAGCACGCCGAGCCGGCCGTCGCACCACCCGCGGGGCCCGGGCGGGCCGAGCGCCGTCGCGCGGCCAAGGGCGGCCGCGGCAGGACCCGGGGATCCGCCGGTTCCTCCCCGCCCCCTCCCTCCGCTCCCGAGGGGCGTCCGCTCACCCGGGTCGAGGCCCGGAGGGCCGCCCGTGCCGCCAAGGAGAGCGTCGGCGTCGTGGCCAGCCGGGTGGTCGGGGAACTCTTCATCACCTTCGGCGTCGTCATGCTGCTCTTCGTCACCTACCAGCTCTGGTGGACGAACGTCCTCGCCGGTCAGGCCACGGACCGGGCGAAGGAGCAGATCGAGGACACCTGGTCCAAGGGCGGCGCCTCCGGAGCGGAGTCCGCCTTCGAGCCCGGCGAGGGCTTCGCGATCATGTACATCCCCAAGTTGGACGTCGTCGTCCCCATCGCCGAGGGCATCAGCAAGACGAAGGTCCTCGACAAGGGCATGGTCGGCCACTACGGCGCGGGCAAGCTCAAGACGGCCATGCCCTCCGACAAGGAGGGCAACTTCGCCGTGGCGGGCCACCGCAACACGCACGGCGAACCCTTCCGCTACATCAACCAGTTGAAGCCCGGGGACCCGATCGTCGTCGAGACCCGGAACGCCTACTACACGTACGAGATGGCCAGCATCCTGCCGCAGACCTCGCCCTCGAACGTGTCCGTGATCGACCCCGTGCCCAAGCAGTCCGGCTTCAAGGGCCCCGGCCGGTACATCACGCTGACCACCTGCACCCCCGAGTTCACCAGCACCTATCGGATGATCGTGTGGGGGAAGCTGGTCGAGGAGCGACCGCGCAGCGAGGGAAAGCCCCAAGCGCTCGTAGGCTGAGACCCGACACCTCAGGACGGGACGACGGGACGACCTAGTGGCACGTGCGCGCAACCGGATCGCCGGGATCATCAGTGTCTTCGGCGAACTCCTCATCACGGCGGGCCTGGTGCTCGGACTCTTCGTCGTCTACTCGCTGTGGTGGACGAACGTCCTGGCCGACCGCGTCGCCGACGCGGACGGCGCCCAGGTCCGCGACCACTGGGCCGACCAGGGCCCCGGTGCGCTCGACACCAAGGACGGCATCGGCTTCCTCCACGTGCCCGCCATGGGCAACGGCGAGGTCCTGGTCAAGCGCGGCACGGGCAGCGACGTCCTCAACAACGGCGTCGCCGGCTACTACACCGAGCCGATCGAGTCCGCCCTCCCGCAGGACGCACGGGGCAACTTCACGCTCGCCGCGCACCGGGACGGGCACGGGGCGAAGTTCCACAACATCCACCAGCTGAGGACCGGGGACCCGATCGTCTTCGAGACCAAGGACACCTGGTACGTCTACAAGGTCTACAAGACCCTGCCCGAGACCACGAAGTACAACGTGGACGTGCTCCAGCCCGTCCCCGAGGAGTCCGGCAAGACCAAGCCCGGCCGCTACATCACGCTGACGACCTGCACGCCCATGTACACCTCGGATTACCGCTACATCGTCTGGGGCGAACTGGAGCGCACCGAGAGGGTCGACCACGACCGGACCCCTCCGGCGGAGCTGGGCTGACTTCCCGGTCTGCTGGAGCCGTCTTCAGGCAAAGGGGCGGGCCCCGGCCATCCGCAGTGGATGACCGGGGCCCGCCCCTTCGTGGGTCGCCGTGCGCCGGCGGGCGTCAGCCGAAGAAGCCGCCGCCGTCCCCGCGCCCGCCGCCCACGGTGAAGACGGTGATCGGCTGGGAGGTGGAGACCGTGGAACCCTCCGGGGGATTCGTACCGACGACCATGGCGTCCTCCTTGTCGGAGTTCTGCTGGATGACCGTCAGGCCCATGTCCTGGAGCAGGTCCCGGACCTCCTTGAACTTCTTGCCGGCCAGACCCCCGGGAATCTGCACCTGGGTGTCCTGCGGGCCCTTGGAGACCTTCAGCACGATCTGGACGTCCTTGGGCTGGTTCGACGGTCCCTGAGGCGTCTGGTCGATGACCGTGCCCGCGGGCTGATCCGAGTCGACCTCCTCCTTGGAGATGTTCGTGAACCCGATCGCCTTCAACTGTTCGGCGGCCTGCTCGTAGCTCCGGCTCGTGACGGAGGGCAGCTCGGACAGCTTCTTCTTCGCGACGGTGATCGTGACCTCGGAGTTCTGCTCCTTCTTGGTCCCGCCGTCCGGGTCCTGCTTCAGGACGGTGCCGGGGTCCTCGTCGGACTCCTCCTGCTCGATCTTGACCTTGAAGCCGCTGTCCTTGAGACGCTGCTCCGCCCGTTCCTGGGACTGCTCGACGACGTCCGGCACCTCGACGAGCGGAGAGCCCTCGGAGACGTACACCTGGATCGTGTCGGCGACGGCGATCTTCGCGCCGGGGCCGGTGGCGGCCGGTTCCTGGCGGCAGATGGAGCCCTTCGGCTGGTCGCAGCGCTCGGTGCCGGCCTGCTCCACCTTCACCTGGATGTTGTTCGCCCGGCCCTGGGCCGTCTCCATCGTCAGACCGACCAACTGGGGAACCGTGACCTGCTGGTCGCGGTCGTTCTTCTGGGTCAGGGAGATGCCGATGAAGATCGCCCCGATGAGCACCAGGACCCCCGCGAGGGCCAAGAAGATCGTCGAGAGGTTGGGCTTCTTCTGGCCACCACCGCGGCGACGGTCCGGACGGTCGTCGTAGCCGTAGCCGCCGTCCTCCGGGTTGACCGGCGGCAGCATCGAGGTCTGGCCGGCCGGGTCGGTCTGGCGCAGCGCCGTGGTCGGCTGGTCCTCCGGCGGATAGCCGCCGTAGCCCCCGCCGTACCCGGGCGCACCCGCCATGCCCATGGCGGCGGCTGCCGCGACCGGCTGGCCGTCGAGGCACGCCTCGATGTCCGCGCGCATCTCGTCGGCGGACTGGTAGCGGTAGTCGGGGTCCTTGACCAGTGCCTTCAGGACGATGGCGTCCATCTCGGGCGTGATCTCGGGGTCGAAGTTGCTCGGCGGCTGGGGTTCCTCGCGGACGTGCTGGTACGCGACCGCGACCGGGGAGTCGCCGATGAACGGGGGGCGGACGGTGAGCAGCTCGTAGAGCAGACAGCCGGTGGAGTAGAGGTCGGAGCGGGCGTCGACCTGCTCGCCCTTGGCCTGCTCCGGGGAGAGGTACTGGGCCGTGCCGATGACCGCCGCGGTCTGGGTCATGGTCATGCCGGCGTCGCCCATGGCCCGTGCGATGCCGAAGTCCATGACCTTGACTTGGCCGGTACGCGTCAGCATGACGTTGGCCGGCTTGATGTCGCGGTGGACGATGCCGGCGCGGTGCGAGTACTCCAGCGCCTGGAGGATGCCCACCGTCATTTCGAGCGTGCGCTCGGGCAGTAGCTTGCGGCCGGAGTGAAGCAGCTCACGCAGGGTCGACCCGTCGACGTACTCCATCACGATGTACGGGATGGAGACCCCGTCGACGTAGTCCTCGCCGGTGTCGTAGACCGCGACGATCGCCGGGTGGTTGAGCGAGGCGGCGGACTGTGCCTCACGGCGGAACCGGGCCTGGAAGGACGGGTCACGGGCCAGGTCGGCCCGCAGCGTCTTCACGGCGACGGTGCGGCCGAGCCGGGTGTCCTGGGCGAGGTACACCTCGGCCATGCCACCGCGGCCGAGCACCGGGCCCAGCTCGTACCGGCCGCCGAGGCGACGCGGCTCTTCCATAGCTAATCCAGCCCTCTCCGTCTGTCCCGACCGCACCCATGGGTGGTCCGGCGGTGTGTGCTGTTCGCGCATACGCTACCGGCCCCGGGAATGGGTTCTGCCCGGGGCCGGTAGCTGATACCTGACCGGTACCTGGCTGGTACGGGATCCAGGGGTTCAGCCCTGGGTCTTGAGGACCGCCTTCATGACGGCCTTGGCGATCGGGGCGGCAAGGCCGCCGCCGCTGATGTCCTCGCGATCGGTGCCCGCGGCGTCCTCGACGATCACGGCCACGGCCACGGGGGAGCCCTTGGAGGTCATGGCGTAGGAGATGAACCAGGCGTAGGGGCGCTTGGCGTTCTTCTCGCCGTGCTGGGCCGTACCCGTCTTGCCGCCGACCTTCACGCCGTCCATGTTCAGGTCGGCGTTGCCGCCGGTGCCCCGGGTGACGACGTTCTCCATCATCTGCTGGAGCAGCTGGGCGTTCTCGGCGGAGACCGGGCGGCTCATCTCCTCCGGGTCGTTCTGCTTGATCACGTCGAGGTTGGGGGCCCGCAGCTGGTCGATCATGTACGGCTTCATCAGCTTGCCGTCGTTGGCGATCGCCGCCGTGACCATCGCCATCTGGAGCGGGGTGGTCGCGGTGTTGAACTGGCCGATGGACGAGAGCGCGTTGCCGCCGCGGTCGGCCGTCTTGTCGTAGACGGAGGCCGAGGAGCGGACCGGGGTGAACTGCTCGGAGTTGAAGCCGAACTTCTCCGCCATCTCGACCATCTTGTCCCGGCCGACGTCGTCGCCCAGCTTGGCGAAGACCGAGTTGCAGGAGATCTCCAGGGCCTTGGTGAGGCTGGCGTTGGCACAGCCGCCGGAGTGGTTGACCATCTCCCGGTCGGAGAGCGGGATCTTCCAACCCTCGGGGGTGTCGGTCGCCGCGTTGATGTCGGTGACCTTGCCGTTCTCCAGCGCGGCGGCGGCGGTGACCACCTTGAAGACGGAGCCGGGCGGGTAGATCTCGCGGATCGCGCGGTTCAGCTTGGGCTTGTTCTTGTCCTCTTCCAGCGCGACCCAGGCCTTCTCGTCCTCACCGGAGTAGCCGGCGAAGGTGGAGGGGTCGTACGAGGGCGTGGAGGCCATCGCGAGGATCTTGCCGGTGCTCGGCTCGATCGCGACGACGGCACCGGTGTTCTTGCCGAGGCCCTTGTAGGCGGCCTTCTGCGCGGCGCCGTTGAGGGTGGTGACGACGTCGCCGCCCTTCCGCTTCTCGCCGGTGAACATCGCCAGGGTGCGGTCGAAGAAGAGCCGGTCGTCGTTGCCGGTGAGGATGCCGTCCTCGATCTTCTCGATCTGGTTGGCGTCGTAGGCCTGCGAGGCGTAGCCGGTGACCGGGGCCCACATGGGCCCGTCCACATAGGTCCGCTTGTACTTGTAGAACTTGTCCTGCGAGTCGACGGAGCCGGTGATGGGCTTGCCGTCGACGACGATGTTGCCGCGCTCGTTGGAGTACCGCTCGATCTGGATGCGGCGGTTCTTCGGGTTGGCGTTCAGCTCGTCGGCGCGGACGAACTGGAGCCAGTTGTCGCGGACGAGCAGGGCGAGGACGAGCAGGCCGCAGAAGATCGCGACCCGGCGCAGCGGCTTGTTCACGGACGGACCACCTGGGTCATCTCGGCATCGGGGTTCGGGGCGGGGGTGGGCGCGGGGCGGCGCGCGGTGTCGCTGATCCGGATCAGGATGCCGATCAGGGCCCAGTTGGCGATCACGGAGGAGCCGCCGTAGGCGAGGAACGGCATCGTCATGCCGGTGAGCGGGATGAGGCCCATCACACCACCGGCGACGACGAAGACCTGGAGCGCGAAGGCGCCGGAGAGGCCCATGGCCAGCAGCTTGCCGAACGGGTCGCGGGCCGCGAGGGCGGTGCGCACGCCGCGCTCGATGATCAGACCGTAGAAGAGCAGGAAGACCATCACGCCGGTCAGGCCGAGCTCCTCGCCGACGGTGGCGAAGATGAAGTCGGAGTTGGCGGCGAACTGGATCAGGTCCGAGTTGCCCTGGCCGAGGCCGGTGCCGAGGATGCCGCCGGAGCCGAACGACATCAGCACCTGGGTCATCTGGTCACAGGCGTACGCCATGTTGGTGTTCGGAGGCGCCGTCTTCAGGCACTCGAACGGGTCGAGCCAGGCCTGGACGCGGGACTGCACGTGGCTCGCCGTCGAGCCGACGACCACGGCGCCGGCACAGGACATGAGCAGACCCATGACCACCCAGCTGGTCCGCTCCGTCGCCACGTACAGCATGATCACGAACATGCCGAAGAACAGCAGCGAGGTTCCGAGGTCGTTCTCGAAGACCAGGATGAGGAGGCTGATCGCCCAGATCGTCAGGATCGGTCCGAGGTCGCGCCCACGGGGCAGATAGAGCCCCATGAAGCGGCGGCTGGCCAGGGCCAGCGCGTCCCGCTTGACCATCAGGTAGCCGGAGAAGAAGACGGCCAGGACCAGCTTGGCGAACTCGCCGGGCTGGATGGAGAAGCCGCCGACGCGGATCCAGATCTTGGCGCCGAAGCTGTCGGTGCCGAGCCCCGGCACGAGCGGCAGCAGCAGCAGGACGAGGGCCGCGGCCATGGAGATGTACGTGTAGCGCTGGAGGACCCGGTGGTCCTTGAGCAGCAGCAGCACGCCGACGAACATGGCGATGCCGATCGCCGAGTACATCATCTGGTTCGGCGCGGACTCGCTGAACGCGCCGTACTGGCGCTTGGCCAGCGAGATCAGCCGCGGAGACTGGTCGAGCCGCCAGATCAGCACCAGGCCCATGCCGTTCAGCAGGGTGGCGAGGGGCAGCAGCAGCGGGTCGGAGTACGGCGCCCACTTCCGCACCACCAGGTGCGCGACGCCCGCGAGCAGCGCGAGGCCCAGCCCGTACCCGAGCATTCCGGCCGGGACCTTGCCGTCCAGCGCGAGGCCCACGTTGAGGTAGGCGAACACCGGGATGACGACGGCGAACGCCAGCAGCGCCAGCTCGGTGTTGCGCCGGCTCGGCGCTTCGATCGCGCCGATGGTGGTCGTGTTGGTGACAACGCTCATGGTGGTGACAGGCCCCCTACGGGTGCTTACTGCTTGCCGCAGTTCGAGGCCAGCTTCTGCTCCTCCGGGGTGAGGGTGGGACCCGGGGACGGAGCGGCTGTGGTGGGCGTGGAATCAGGGGTGGCGGTGCCGTCGGCCTGCTGGGTCGGCGACTCGCTGGCCTGGTCTGCGGCCTTCTCGGCGGCGGCGTGCCGCTGCTCCGCCTTCTTGCAGGCGGAGGCCTGCACGGCCAGTTCGGCGATCTTGGTCTCGGCCTTGCCGAGGCTGCCGCCCGCGATCGTGTCCTCGACCTGCTTCCGCTGGTAGGCGGGGAGGTACTTGAGTTCGATCTCGGGGTGGTCCTTCTCGACCTTCGAGAGCGACACCCATGCCAGGTCCTGGCTGATGCCTTGGTACAGCGCCACGTGCTGGCCCTTCGAGCCCACGAAGTACTGCGTCTGCGTCCAACGCCAGGCGCCGTAGAGGCCACCGCCGACGACCGCGAGGGCGAGGACCAGGAAGAAGGAGCGCTTGAGCCACTTCCGGCCGCTCCGCGGCTTGACGAAGTCGTCGTCCGCGTAGGAGTCGAAGGAACCCTGCGGGGGCATCCCGCCGTAGCCGTCGCCACTGCCGGGAGGGCCGAAGCCGCCGGCGGGCGGCTGCTGGTGCGATGCGGTGCGGCCGAGCCCGGAGGCACGGCCGGCCGGGGTCTGCATGGCCCCGCCGTCGCTCAGCTGGGCCTGGTTCTCCGCGACGGCGCCCACGACGACCGGGATGTCGCTGAGGTGGCCGGCGAGGGTGTCGCCGCCGTCGACGTCGAGCACATCGGCGACGATCACCGTGATGTTGTCGGGGCCGCCGCCGCGCAGCGCGAGCTGGATCAGCTCCTGCACGGTCTCCTGCGGGCCCTGGTAGCTGGCGAGGGTGTCCTCGAGTGTCTGGTGCGAGACCACGCCGGACAGGCCGTCGGAGCAGATCAGGTACCGGTCGCCCGCGCGGACCTCACGGATGGAGAGGTCGGGTTCGACGTGGTCGCCGCTGCCGAGCGCGCGCATGAGGAGCGAGCGCTGCGGGTGGGTGGTGGCCTCTTCCTCGGTGATCCGGCCTTCGTCGACGAGGCGCTGCACCCAGGTGTGGTCCTGGGTGATCTGGGTGAGCACGCCGTCGCGGAGCAGATAGGCGCGGGAGTCTCCGACGTGCACGAGGCCGAGCCGCTGGCCGGTCCACAGGAGGGCGGTGAGCGTGGTGCCCATGCCTTCGAGCTGCGGGTCCTCTTCGACCATCATCCGGAGCTGGTCGTTGGCGCGCTGCACCGCCGTACCGAGCGAGGTCAGGATGTCGGAGCCGGGAACGTCGTCGTCGAGCGTGACGAGCGTGGAGATCACCTCGGAGGAGGCGACCTCACCGGCGGCCTGGCCGCCCATGCCGTCGGCGATGGCGAGCAGCCGGGGCCCGGCGTAGCCCGAGTCCTCGTTGCCCTCGCGGATCATGCCCTTGTGCGAGCCCGCGGCGAATCGCAAGGACAGAGTCATGCGCACCTGCCCTGTTGCCGCTGCATCGGGGTACAGCCGGTCTCGACCCACACTGCCCACCCTCCGGTCGCTCCGGTCACACCGGTCGCTTCAGTCGCTCCGGTCAGGAGCACGGCACGTCCTTTGGCGGGGACCGTCCCGGCTCGCTCGCTCCGCTCGCTCATTTTCGTACTACTTCCGCAGCTCGATGACGGTCTTGCCGATGCGGATCGGCGCGCCCAGCGGAATCGGCGTGGCGGCGGTGAGGCGGGTCCGGTCGAGGTAGGTGCCGTTGGTGGACCCGAGGTCCTCGACGATCCACTGGCCGTCCCGGTCCGGGTAGATCCTGGCGTGACGGCTCGATGCGTAGTCGTCGTCCAGCACGATCGTCGAGTCGTGGGCCCGCCCCAGCGTGATCGTCTGGCCCTGGAGGGCGACGGTCGTGCCGGTCAGGGTGCCCTCGGAGACCACCAGCTTGGTCGGGGCACCGCGGCGTTGACGTCCCCCCGAGCTCTGCTGGCCGCGTTGCTGCGGGGGCGCGGCGGCCTGCCGCGCGTTCTGCTGGGGACGCGCCTCCTGGCGGCGCGAACCGCGCTGGGTGACCCGCGTACCGAAGAGGTCGCTACGGATGACCTGGACGGCCACGATGACGAACAGCCACAGAACGGCTAGGAAACCCAACCGCATGACCGTCAGGGTCAGCTCTGACATTGCCCCCGCTTCACCCCTCGGCTTGCCGGTAAATGATGGTGGTGCTGCCCACGACGATCCGTGAGCCGTCGCGGAGCGTAGCGCGGGTGGTGTGCTGCCCGTCCACCACGATGCCGTTGGTGGAGCCCATGTCCTGGATCGTCGAGGGCGTTCCGGTCAGGATCTCGCAGTGCCGGCGGGAGACGCCGGGGTCGTCGATCCGCACGTCCGCTTCGGTGCTGCGGCCCAGGACCAGGGACGAGCGGGAGATCTGGTGGCGGGTGCCGTTGATCTCGATCCAGCGGCGCACCGTCGGGCCCGCGGCGGCGTGGGCGCCCGTGCCGGACAGCGGCACGGGGCCGCCCGCAGGGCGCCCGCCGGGCGGTGGCGAGGCGGGCATGGGCGGAGCGCCGGCCGGGGGGTACCCGTAACCGCCGCGGCCCTGCTGCTGTCCCGGGGCGGGCGGCTGGGGCTGTGACGTACTCGACGCCAGCGTGCGGCTCCGGACGCGGTACAGGCCCGTGTCGAGGTCGTCGGCCTTCTCCAGGTGGACCTTGATCGGTCCCATGAAGGTGTAGCGCTGCTGCTTCGCGTAGTCCCTGACCAGACCGGCGAGCTCGTCGCCCAGCTGGCCCGAGTAGGGGCTGAGGCGCTCGTAGTCCGGCGTGCTCAGTTCCACGATGAAGTCATTGGGGACGACGGTCCGCTCGCGGTTCCAGATCGTCGCGTTGTTGTCGCACTCCCGCTGGAGCGCACCGGCGATCTCGACCGGCTGGACCTCGGACTTGAAGACCTTGGCGAAGGTGCCGTTGACCAGGCCTTCGAGACGCTGCTCGAAACGCTTCAGGACTCCCATGGGGCACCTCCTCCGTCGTTGTCACCCTGGTACTGCTTACTGATCGTATCCACGCGTCGGGAAATCGGCTGGTTCCCCTTCTCTGCCCTGTGGATGAGTGTCACCCCTCACAGGTTTTCCCACGGATCGTAGGGGCGGTCTGTGGACAGTGTCCCGCACCCGGCTGTGGGAGCGGAGGCTCGGTCCCGAGTCCGGTGTGGTCCGTCCTCTTCCTCCCGCTCCTTCCGACTCGCCCCGGGCGCCTTCCCCGACTCTGCGTCGTCCTCGCGCCGTCCCTCCGGTCGCCCTCTCCGGGCTCCGGCCCGTTTCGCCTCCCCCGCGTCCCTTCGTGCCGGTCCCTTCCCCCCGGGCTCCTTCCCCGCCCGTCCCGCCGTGCACTCCTCTCGGTGCTGCCCCGCCGTTCCCGGCGTGCACTCCGTGCAGTTCCGTCGCACTCCTCCTCCCCTCTCCTTGTTCTGCGGGAGCGGGGACGAAACAAGGGATGTGAATCCACGGTCTGCGACGTGCTAATCTTCAGATGTCGCCAGGCGCTCACACCGAAAAGTGAGAGGGCAGGGAGACCACCCAATGCGCGGGTGGCGGAATAGGCAGACGCGCTGGATTCAGGTTCCAGTGCCCGCAAGGGCGTGGGGGTTCAACTCCCCCCTCGCGCACCAGACGAAACGGTCGGCATCGTGATCACGATGCCGACCGTTTCGCTTTTCCCTGCTGGGTCAGTGGGGGCGTGGTGCTTGCGCGGGCGACTGCCCGGCGGCGGGGCCGTCGGACGGTCGAGTCCACGCCGCCGGTCGTCGGTCACCGGCCTTCGGTCGGTTCTTGGCCGGCCTTCGGGCGTGTGGAGCGGTGGGAGCGGAGGCGCCACCCCGCCCCGGCCGCTACCGGCACCCGGGGGAGCGGTTTGCCGTGAGCGGCACGCGTCAGCCCGAGTGGGTGTCGGGGAAGGGGGACGTGGATGCGGTGTTGTAGCGCAGCAGATAGTCCGCGAAGCGGGCGAGGTCCTCGGAGGGCCAGTCCCCCAAGCGTTCCTGGAAGGCGACCTGGCGGTTCGCCTGGGCCGTGGCGAGGACCGCGGAGCCGGCCTCGGTGGGATGGAGGACCTGTACCCGGTGGTCGTCCGGGGCCGGGCGGCGCTCGACGAAGCCCAGCTTCTCCAGGCCTGCGAGCTGGCGGCTGACCGTCGACTTGTCCAGCAGGTAGTGCGCCGCGAGGTCGGTGGCGCGACAGCCGCGTTCCTCCTCGATGTGGGCGAGGAGCGTGTACGAGACGAGCGGGAGCTCGGGGTGGACCCGGGCGGCTGCGGCGCGGGCGCGGCGGGCGAAGGCCGTCAGTTCGCGCTGGATGACGTCGATGGACGCCTCGCGGGAGGGCTGTGCGCCGCCGGTCATCCTTGCTCCCCGGTGTCGTTCGGGCGCCCGCCGTCGCGTGGTCGCCGGTGGCTTGCCGTGAACTTTGAGTTGTATAGTACAACGGTTATTTAGTTGCAAAAGCCAACGATGGAGGTCTCGGTGTCAGCAGGACCGAACACCGGCGGTGCCCTGCGGCACGTCCTCGGACATCTGCTCACCCCCCTGCTGATGTGCATCGGCATGGGGCTCGCCTACCTCGGGGCCTTCCACGCTCCCGAGCCCCATGGACTGCGGGTCGACGTCGTCGGCTCCGGCACGACCGCCCAGGTCCTCGCGCAGACCCTGCAGGACGAGGCCGACGGCGCCCTCGACGTCCGTACCGTCGCCGACCGGGGCGCAGCCGTCTCCGCCCTGCGCGAGCAGCGCAGCTTCGGCGCCTACCTGCCGGGCGAGCGGCCCGAGCTCCTCGTCGCCTCGGCCTCCTCCGACACCAGCGCGATGGCCGTCGAGAAGGCGTTCACCGAGGTCGCCGCCGCCCAGGACGCGCCGCTCAAGGTCACCGACCTCGCCCCCACGGCCTCCGGCGACCCCACCGGTCAGGGCGTCTTCTTCCTGCTCGTCGCCCTCAGCATCGGCGCGTACGCCTCCGTCGCCGTCATCGGCGGGGTCGGGGCCGTCCTGCCCATGCGGACCAGGGCCCTCCTCGCCGCCGGAACGTCGCTCGTCGTCAGCCTGATCGGCGCCCTCTTCGCCGGCCCCGCCTTCCACCTGGTCGACCGGGGACTCGGTGGGGTGTGGGCGATGTCCTGGCTGTACGCGGCGGGCATCCTCGCCATCGGCATCGGCCTGCACACCTTCCTGCGCCGCTGGACCACACTCGGTGTGATGGTGCTGTTCGTGATGCTCAACTTCACCAGCTCCGGCGGCATCTACCGACCCGAGCTCCAGCCCGGTTTCTTCGGTGCGCTGCACGCCTTCTGGAACGGAGCGGGCTTCGTCGAGGGCGTCCGCAGCCACGTCTACTTCGACGGACACCGGATCGCCGGCCACGTCCTGGTCCTCACCCTCTGGCTCCTCGCCGGGGCTGCGCTCGTCGTCGTCGCCGGGCTCGCGGAGAAGCGGCGCGGGGCCCTGGCGGAGGCCCGGTCCGGCGACGGAGAACGGGCCGAGGCCGAGGAGGAGGCGGAAGAAGCCGTCGCGGTCTGAGGACGTGCCGTACGCAGCCGGTGAGTGCGGTCGCCGGAGGTGTTCCCGGGTTGTCCACAGGTCCGGACGGCCGTTGTCCACAGGGGAAGACGGCCGATCGTGTAGAGGGGTACGGTCAGGGCCGAATGATGTGGGTCATTGCACCGGGGAGGGCGTCCCAATGAACGGGATTCGGGCCGTCGTGCCAGCGCAGCGCGGTACGGATGAAGAGCAGGGCGGGGCGCGCGTCCCACAGGCGCCGGGGTTCGCGCGCCGCGCCGTCCCCGGTGCCGGTGACTCCCCCAAGGAACGCGGGAAGCTGCTGCGCGAGCGGGTGCCCCGCTCCTCCCACGCGCGGTCGGTCATGGCCGCCGACCGCCCGGACGCCGTGCGCGCCGTCGAGGAATCGAGCCGGGGCCGGGTTCCGGAGCTCGCGCCGATTCGCGTCGGCAGGATGGCGGCCAGCCCCTTCGCCTTCCTGCGCGGCTCCGCCGGGTTGATGGCCCAGGACCTTGCCGGGACGCCCGTCACCGGGATCGCCGCCCAGATCTGCGGTGATGCGCACGCCGCCAACTTCGGCCTCTACGGAGACGCCCGTGGCCGGCTCGTCATCGACCTCAACGACTTCGACGAGACCGTCGTGGGCCCGTGGGAGTGGGACCTCAAGCGGCTTGCGACCTCCCTCGTCCTCGCCGGGCGCGAAACGGGCGCCGGCGAGGACGTGTGCCGGGCCGCGGCCTTCGACGCCGCCGGCGCCTATCGGCACACCATGCGGCTGCTGGCCCGGATGCCCGCCCTCGACGCCTGGAACGCGATCGCCGACGAGGAACTCGTCTCGCACGCCGATGCCCACGATCTGATCGGCACCCTGGAGCGGGTCTCCGCCAAGGCCCGCAAGAACACCAGCGCCCGGTTCGCCGCACGGTCGACCGAGGCGCTGACGGATGCCGAAGGCGGTGGCCGCAGGTTCGTCGACGCTCCTCCGGTCCTGCGGAGGGTCCCGGCTGCCGAGGCCGCTGCGGTCGCCTCTTCCCTCGGCGCCTACCTGGAGACGGTGGCCGAGGACAGGCTGCCGCTCCTCGCCCGGTACGCCGTGCACGACGTGGCCTTCCGGGTGGTCGGCACCGGCAGCGTCGGTACCCGCTCCTACGTGGTGCTGCTCCTCGACCACCGGGGCGAGCCGCTGGTGCTCCAGGTGAAGGAGGCACGACCGTCCGTGCTGTTGCCCCATCTGCCGGCCGCGGGCTTCGCCGCGCCGGACGCCGGCCACGAGGGACGGCGCGTGGTGCTCGGGCAGAAGCGGATGCAGGTCGTGAGCGACATATTGCTCGGCTGGACGACCGTCGAGGGGCGCCCGTTCCAGGTGCGCCAGTTCCGCAACCGCAAGGGCAGTGTCGATCCGGCCGCGCTCACCGCGGCCGAGCTCGACGACTACGGGCGCATGACCGGGGCCCTGCTCGCCCGCGCCCATGCCCACAGCGCGGACCCGCGCTTGATATCCGGCTACTGCGGCAAGAACGAGGAGCTCGACGAGGCCGTCGCCTCCTTCGCCGTCGCCTATGCGGACCGCACCACCGCCGACCACGCGGACCTGCTCGCGGCCGTTCGCAGCGGTCGCATGGCGGCCGAGCTGGGCGTCTGACGTCGACGCGCAGGGGGTGGGGACGGGGAGGGAGGAAGGGCCTCCCCGGAAGGCCCGTAGGCTGGGGTGGGACGAGGTGGAACGAGGACTGGGCGGGCGTGGACGTGAGCGTGGACCAGGGTGTGGACGAAGGACCCGGCGACGAGCGGCCCAGGGGCGCGTTGCCCGCGGACGAGCTGCCCGACGGGGCGCAGGCTTCGGATCAGCAGGGCTCCGAGGAGCGGCCCGAGGCACGGCTCGAACAGGCCGTGCGGGTGGCCGAGCAGGCGCTGATCGAGTTCGAGATCGCCGTGGAGACCTTCCGGGTCGAGGTGGAGAACTTCTCGCGGCTGCACCACCAGAAGCTCGGCCCGATGTACGCGCGGCTCGATGAGCTCGATGCACGGATCGCCGAGGCGCGTGCGGCGAGGACCGGAGACCCGGAGGACCTGCGGCGGGCCCAGGAGGCACGGGCGGCGGTCCTGCCCATGCCCGGCGTCGACGAGCTCTTCCACGAGTGGATCGACGGCGACGGTCTGTCCGCCGAAGCCGCTGCGATGCTCACGGACCGGCCCGTCCAGCCGCCGAAGAGGGTCCGCCCCAGCGAGGAGGCCCGCAAGCTCTACCGCGAGCTGGCCCGCAAGGCCCACCCCGACCTGGCCCGCGAGGAGGACGAGCGGAGGCGGCGCGAGGAGTTCATCACACGGGTGAACGCCGCGTACGCGCGTGGCGACGAAGCGTTGCTCCGCGAGCTCTCTGCGGAGTGGGAGGCCGGGCCGGTGCCGGTCGCGGAGCGGCTCAGCGAGAGCGAGGAGCTCTACGCGCGCCTGGAGTGGCTGGCCGAGCGCAAGGACATGCTGTCGGGGCTGGCGCGGGAGCTGGAGGAGAGCGCGATCGGCGCGATGCTGCGGATGGCGCCGGAGGATCCGGACCAGCTCCTGGAGGAGATCGCCGAGCAGTTGCTCGCACAGGTATCCCAGCGGGAGGCCGAGCTCGCGGAGCTGGTGCAGTAGGTTTTCCGTGGGCTCGAGTTCTTCGGGCGGTTTCGAAGAGAGAAGGCTTGTTCCATGAATTTCTCCCCCCTGCCCTCGGTGGACGTGGCTTCCGTGCCGGTCGATGCCCTGGTGCTGGACGTCAGGGAGGACGACGAGTGGGCAGCAGGTCACGTCGAAGGGGCGCTGCACGTCCCGATGAGTGATTTCGTGGGCCGCTTCGGCGAGGTGACGGAAGCCGTTGCCGAGCGCGGTCGCGCCTATGTGGTGTGCCGGGTGGGCGGCCGCTCGGCTCAGGTCACGCAGTATCTGGTGCGTCAGGGCTTCGACGCGGTGAACGTGGACGGCGGGATGCTCGCCTGGGACGGTGCCGGGCGTCCCATGGTGGCGGAGAGCAGCAGCCCGGCCTTCGTCCTCTGAGCCCGCCTCGCCCCGGTCAGCCGAGGGGATGGCTGGCCAGCAGGTCTCCCAGGGCTTCCTCGTGGGCCGCGGCGGGGCCGAGGGACAGTTCCAGGTGCTTGGCCCAGGCGTGATAGCGGTGCAGCGGGTAGTCGGTGTCGGCACCGAAGCCGCCGTGGAGGTGTTGGGCGGTCTGCACCACGCGGCGCACCCCCTCGGAGGCCCAGATCTTCGCGACGGCGATGTCCCCCGCGGCGGGGAGGCGCCCGTTGGCCTCATGGGTGATGCGCCAGGCGGCCTGCCAAAGGGTGGCCTCCATGGCACGCAGGTCGATGTAGCGATCGGCGGTCTGGACGGCTACGGCCTGGAAGGTGGCCACGGGGTGGCCGAACTGTTCGCGCTTTCCGGTGTACTGGCTCGTCATGGTGAGCACGGCCTCGCCGAGGCCGAGGGCGAGCGCACAGGTCCCGGTGGTGAGGATGGCGTGCAGCCGCTCCCAGGCGCCATCAGCGTCGATGATCCGGGTGGCGTCGAGCCGCACGGCGTCGAGGCGCAGCTGGGCGAGGAGTTCGCCGCTGGTGGAGTACTGGTCGCTGAGCACCAGCCCCTCCTGGGCGCGAGGCACCAGGGCGAGGAGCGTGCGGCCGTCACCGCTGCATGCCGGTACGGCGATGATGTCGGCGCCGTGAGCCCAGGGGACGGCTGTGTGGAGGCCGTCGAGGATCCAGTCGGCGCCTTCGCGGCGTGCGCTGACGGCATGGTCGGCGGACTCGTGACCGGTGCGTCCGTGGGCGGCGACGGTGAGGACGAGCTCGCCGCGGGTGACGCGGGGCAGCAGCTCGGCGGAGACGTGGGGGAGGGCGTATCGGTCGATGGTCAGGGCGACGGCACTGGTCTCCAGGAGCGGTACGCGGGCGAGGACCCGGGCCGACTCGCGGAGGACGAGGCAGAGGGCGACGGGGTCCAGGCCCGCGCCGCCGTGCTCGGTGGCCAGTGCGAGACCGAGGAGGTCAGCGGCGGCGAGGCGGGACCAGAGCGGTCGGTCGAGGTCCTCGGCCACGGCACCTGGGGTGAGGGCGGGGCTGGGGACCGCGTCGGGCGTGACGCCCGAGAAGACCGCCTTGGCCGCCTCGACGGCCGCTTGCTGTTCTTCGGTGAAGGTGAAGTCCACGACACTGCCCTCCCGTTGCCGACCCACATTTCTGACGGATCGTCAACATAGAACAGGTTCTCAGGGAAGGGAATGGCGGCGCCGGCACCTCGCCGGGCCCAACGCCGTCGACAGGTGGGGCACTTCGACTGCCGTCAGGCGTCAAGGTGTGTGAGGGTCAGCGGTCGAAGTCCAACTCCACCTCTGGGGTTGCCGGGTGGGACTGGCACGCCAGGACGTATCCCGCGTCGGTCTCCTCCGGTTCCAGCGCGAAGTTCCGGTCCATCCGGACCTCCCCGTCAACGACGAAGGCGCGGCAGGTACCGCACACTCCGCCCTTGCAGGCGTACGGGGCGTCTGCCCGGGCGCGGAGGACGGTGTCGAGCAGCGTTTCGCCCTGGTCCACCGGCCAGGTGCCGGAGCGGCCGTGCAGAGTGGCCGTCAGCGTGGCGTGTGCCGGACCGTCGGCCGCCGGGGTCGAGGTCGGGGCAGAACCGTCGTCGACGTGGAAGATCTCCTGGTGGATCCGAAGGCGGTCGACGTCCAGGTCGCGCAGCGCCTGCTCGGCACTCTGGACCAGGCCGAGGGGGCCGCAGAGGAACCAGCCGTCGATCGCCTCGACGGGCAGGAGGGCCGGCAGCAGGGCGGTGAGCCGCTCCTGGTCGAGGCGGCCCGAGGGCAGGCCCGCCTGCTGCTCCTCCCGGGACAGGGCCGTGACCAGCTGGAAGCGGTCCGGGTAGCGGTCCTTGAGGTCGGCGACCTCGTCGAGGAACATCGTGGAGGCCGCGGTGCGGTCGCTCCTGATCAGACAGAACCGGGCCTCCGGCTCGCGGGCGAGCAGAGTGGCGGCCATCGACAGGACCGGGGTGATGCCGCTGCCCCCGACGACGGCCGCGAACTGGCCGGCGCGCGGGGCGAGGGTGAACCGGCCCATGGGTTCCATGACGTCGACCGAGTCCCCGACGGCCAGTTCCTTGAGGGCGTACGTCGAGAACGACCCGCCGTCGACGAGCCGGATGCCGACCCGCAGGACGGGGGGCTCGCCGGGAGGGGACGCGGGGGCGCAGATCGAGTACGTGCGCCGGACCTCCGTGCCGTCCTCGGTGATGCGGCGCAGGGCGAGGTGCTGGCCGGGGAGGTGGCGGTACGCCTCGTGGAGTTCGGTCGGGACCGCGAAGGTGACGGCCACGGAGTCGTCCGTGAGTCGCTCGACCTCGCTCACCCGGAGCGGATGGAAGCCGGTCCGTCCGGTGTCGGAGGGCAGCATCTACAACTCCTTGAAGTGGTCGAACGGTTCGCTGCAGGCGGTGCAGCGGCGCAGGGCCTTGCACGCGGTGGAGGAGAAGCGGCTCAGGAGCTCGGTGTCGGTGGATCCGCAGTGGGGGCAGCGGATCGCCAGGCTCAGCGGTACGGGACCACCAGCCGGGCCCTGGGGGCGGGGCGGGGCGATGCCGAACTCGGTGAGCTTGCGCCGTCCCTCCTCGCTGATGTCGTCGGTGGACCAAGCCGGGGTGAGCACCGTGACGACGGAGACCTCTGGTACTCCGTGGTCGTGGAGGGCGTGCTCGATGTCGGAGGACATCGCCTCGATGGCGGGGCAGCCCGTGTACGTGGGGGTGAGCGACACCTCGACCCGTCCGGGACCGAGGACCCGGACGCCCCGCATGACGCCGAGCTCCTCCAGGGTGAGGACGGGCAGCTCCGGATCGGGAACGGAGCCGGCGATCCGGCTCAGTTCCTCCTCCAGGGCCGTCATGGTCACCATGACGCCCCCGGGTGGCTGCGGTGCAGGTGCTGCATCTCGGCCAGCATCCGTCCGAAGGCTTCGGTGTGCAGGCCTTGGCGGCCGGCTCCCGCGGCCCATGCGCCGGTGCGCGGCCCGGAGGGCAGGGTGAGGGTGGCCCGGCCGAGGACGTCGCTGACCGAGTCGAGCCAGGCGCTCTCCAGGGACGTGAGGTCCAGGTCGAGGCCGTCGACGGGCTGGAACAGTTCGCCGGTGTACCGCCAGAGCGCCTCGCAGGCCTGCTGCATCCGGGCGTGGCTCTCCGCGGTGCCGTCGCCGAGGCGCAGGGTCCAGTGCTCGGCATGGTCCTGGTGGTAGGCGACTTCCTTGACGGCCTTGGCCGCGAGGCCTGCGAAGGGGCCTTCGGCGGCGGCCAGCTGCCCGTACAAGAGCCGCTGGTAGGTGGAGAAGTAGAGCTGGCGGGCGATGGTGTGGGCGAAGTCGCCGTTCGGCTGCTCGACCAGCTGGACGTTCCGGAAGGAGCGCTCCTCGCGGAGGTAGGCCAGCTCGTCCTCGTCGCCGACGAGGGAGAGCAGGATCCGGGCCTGGCCGAGGAGGTCGAGGGCGATGTTGGCCAGGGCCACCTCCTCCTCCAGGACCGGGGCGGAGCCGGCCCACTCCCCCAGGCGGTGGGAGAGGACGAGGGCGTCGTCGCCGAGGGCGAGGGCCGCGGCGACGGGGGTGTCGGTGCTGTGGGCGGCGCCGGTCACAGGTGCTTCACCCCCTCCGGGATCTCGTAGAAGGTCGGGTGGCGGTAGGGCTTGTCCGCGGCCGGTTCGAAGAAGGGGTCCTTCTCGTCGGGGGAGGAGGCGGTGATGGCCGTCGACGGGACGACCCAGATCGACACTCCCTCGGACCTACGGGTGTAGAGATCGCGGGCGTTCCGCAGTGCCATCTCCGCGTCGGGCGCGTGGAGACTGCCCGCGTGGGTGTGGGACAGTCCGCGGCGGGAGCGCACGAACACCTCCCACAGCGGCCAACCGTCGCTCGTCATGCCTGTGCCCCTCCGTGCTTGCCGGTGTGCTTCTCCGCGTAGGCCGCCGCGGCTTCCCTGACCCAGGCGCCGTCTTCGTGGGCCTGGCGCCGTTTGTTGAGCCGCTGGTCGTTGCAGGGGCCGTTCCCCTTGAGGACGTCCCAGAACTCGGCCCAGTCGATCGGGCCGAAGTCGTAGTGCCCGCGCTCCTCGTTCCACCGGATGTCGGGGTCGGGGAGGGTGAGGCCGAGGGCCTCGGCCTGGGGCACGGCGATGTCGACGAAGCGCTGGCGCAGTTCGTCGTTGGAGTGGCGCTTGATCTTCCAGGCCATCGACTGGGCGGAGTGCGCGGACTCGTCGTCCGGCGGGCCGAACATCATCAGCGAGGGCCACCACCAGCGGTCCACCGCGTCCTGGGCCATGGCGTGCTGGGCCTCGGTGCCGCGGGAGAGGGCGAGCAGGGCCTCGTACCCCTGGCGCTGGTGGAAGGACTCCTCCTTGCAGACCCGGACCATCGCGCGGGCGTACGGGCCGTAGGAGCAGCGGCAGAGCGGCACCTGGTTGGTGATGGCGGCCCCGTCGACGAGCCAGCCGATGGCACCGACGTCTGCCCAGGTCAGCGTGGGGTAGTTGAAGATCGAGGAGTACTTCTGGCGGCCGGAGTGGAGCTTGTCGAGGAGCTCGTCGCGGCTGGTGCCGAGGGTTTCCGCCGCGCTGTACAGGTACAGACCGTGACCGGCCTCGTCCTGCACCTTGGCCATGAGGATGGCCTTGCGGCGCAGGGAAGGCGCGCGGGTGATCCAGTTCGCCTCGGGCTGCATGCCGATGATCTCGGAGTGGGCGTGCTGTGCGATTTGACGGACGAGTGAGGCCCGGTAGGCCTCGGGCATCCAGTCGCGCGGCTCGATCCGCTCGTCGGCGGCGACGGCGGCGTCGAACACGGCCTCGTGCGCGGCCTGCTCCGCCGCCATGGCCGCGTCCGACGCGCCGGGCACGCCCGTGGTCCTTGCCGTCCCTGCCGTCACTGCGGTCATCAGATCCCCTACCGACCGATCGTTCGGTTGAATGACTTCAATGGTGGGTCGACGGCCCGTATGGTGTCAACCCTGTGGATAACCGAGGCGGGTCGATCGGGATCGGGGCGGGATGGACGCGTACGTCGAGAAGGACGCGGTCGGGGTGAGCGACGACGGGCGGGGATCCACCGCCGACCCGCGGACCGTCCTTTCGGAGCCCGAGGAAGCCCGGGCCGCCGGCACCGGGGACGGACTTGGCCCCGCACCCGGCCCCGCACCCGGGGGAACCGGTGGCGGCACCGGGATCATGGCGCTGTCGCTGCCCTACCAGGTCGTCGCCGCCGTGGCGCTCGCCGTGGCCGGCGTGCTCGTCTGCGTCCACCTCTCGATGGTGTTCCTCCACGTGGCCCCGTCCAACACGCTGACCAAACGGCACGGCGAGGCCGTCGGCGACTGGATCTACCCCGAGTTCGAGCAGAACTGGAAGCTCTTCGCGCCCAACCCGCTCCAGACGAACCTCTCCGTCGAGGTGCGTGCCGAGCTCGTCACCGCTGACGGGGGGCGCCGCACCACCGACTGGATCGACCTCACCGCCCAGGACATCGAGCAGATCCGCCACAACCCGATGCCCAGCCACGCCCAGCAGAACCAGCTCCGCCGGGCCGTGGACTTCTACCTCAACACGCACGACGACGACTTCCGGCCCAGTGGTCTGCGCGGCACCCTGTCGGAGCAGTACATGCGCCGGATCGCGATGATCCGGCTCGACGCCCTCGAAGGCACCGACGGGCGACCCCTCGGCGCCGCTGCGCAGCGCATCCAGCTCCGCACCGTCAGCCGGGCCGTCCCCGCCGCTCCGTGGAGCGACGAGAAATCGCAGAAGACCCCCTCCCACCGGGACTTCCCGTGGTGGAAGGTCACCGAAGCCGACCGGCCCGCCGGGGCCGGCACGAGCCGCACGGAGACGGGCCGATGAGCAGCTCCCACGTCATGCCCGCAGCTCCCCGCGAGCCCCTCGACCGACGTCTCGCCCGTGCCGTCCAGGCCGTCACCGGCCGACCGCTCGCCCCGTACCAGAGCGCGATCGTACGCATCGGCTTCTCCCTGACCTGGCTGCTGTTCCTGCTGCGCGAGATTCCCCACCGGCACCTCCTCTACGGCCCCGAGGGACCCTGGTCCTGGGGGATGGCGCACCGGCTCATCGCCGACAACCGCGCCTTCACCACCCTCCTGTGGTCGGACGGCCGGATCTGGTTCGAGACCGTCTACGGGCTCGCGGTGCTCTCCGCAGCCCTGCTGCTGGTGGGCTGGCGGACCCGGGCCGTGTCCGTGGTCTTCATGGTCGGCGTGCTCTCGCTGCAGAACCGCTCCGTCTTCGTGGGCGACGGCGGTGACAACGTGCTCCACCTCGTCGCGATCTACCTCGTCTTCACCCGCTGCGGACGGGTGTGGTCCCTCGACGCCCGGCGAGCGGCCCGTGAGGCCCGTGAGGTCCGCTCCGGGGGCCTTCCGCGCCGTGATGTCGTCGGGCCCGTGCTGTGGGTGGTGCTCGGCGGCTTCGTCCTCGCCGCCACCTGGTTCAGCGACGTCACCGGCGAGTGGTGGGTGCCGGTGCTGCTGTGGGTGCTGTGGCTCGGGCACGGCCTGTGGTGGCTGGTGTGCCGGCTCGTCCCCGGGGAACCGCGCACCCTGCTCGACGTCCTCGCCAACCTCGCGCACAACGCCACCCTCGTCGTCCTCATGGCGGAGGTCTGCCTGATCTACGCCACGGCGGGCTGGTACAAGATCCAGGGATCGCGCTGGCAGGACGGAACCGCCCTGTTCTACCCGCTGCACCTGAACTACTTCACGCCCTGGCCGACCCTCTCCGAGGTGCTCGGCGCCAGCGGGATCATGGTGATGCTGCTGACCTACGGCACCGTGGTCGTCCAGGTCGCCTTCCCCTTCACGCTCTTCAACCGCAAGGTCAAGAACGTCCTGCTCGTCATGATGATGGCCGAGCACGCGGGGATCGCGGTGCTCCTCGGACTGCCGGTGTTCTCCCTCGCGATGATCTCCGCCGATGCGGTGTTCCTGCCGACGGCGTTCCTCGTCGCGCTGGGCGCCTGGGTGACCCGGGGCAGGGACCGACTGCTGCGCAGGCCCTCCACCGGGTCCCCCGTCGAGCCGGTGCCCGAGCAGCGCCGTACGGGTGAGGAGCCCGCTCCCCGTACCCTCGTCGGGTGAGCACCACGGAAGAACAGTCCGAGCCGATCCAGTACGACGAAGGGTTCGGACCCGAGATCGGCGTCGGGCCGCACCCGGAGCCGTGGCCGCGGGACGGGCGGTACGACCCCGAGCTGCTGGCCGGCGGCGACCGGCGCAACGTCGTGGACCGCTACCGCTACTGGAGGCACGAGGCGGTCGTCGCCGACCTCGACACCCGGCGCCATGACTTCCACGTGGCGGTGGAGAACTGGGGCCACGACTTCAACATCGGGTCGGTGGTGCGGACCGCCAACGCCTTCCTGGCGAAGGAGGTCCACATCGTGGGCCGACGCCGCTGGAACCGGCGGGGCGCCATGGTCACCGACCGCTACCAGCACGTCCGGCACCATCCGGACACCGCGTCGCTGACCTCCTGGGCGGCGGCCGAGGGCCTGCCCGTCATCGGCATCGACAACCTGCCGGGCGCCGTTCCGCTGGAGCGGACCGTGCTGCCCCGTCGCTGTGTGCTGCTCTTCGGGCAGGAAGGGCCGGGGCTCACGGAGGAGGCCCGTGCCCACGTGGAGATGGTCTGCTCGATCGCCCAGTTCGGTTCGACCCGGTCGATCAATGCGGGCGCCGCGGCGGCGATCGCCATGCACGCGTGGGTCCAGCGGTACGCGGAGATCGAGGCTCCGTAAAGGGGGTGGAGACCCCGAGGGGCCTCCACCCGTCGTGCGTCAGGCCTGGCGGCGGACCTCCACCACCCGGAAGCGGTTGGAGACGAAGGCGCCGTCACACAGCGCCGCGTTCGCCGCGGGGTTGCCGCCGGAACCGTGGAAGTCGGAGAAGGCGGCCGTCTGGTTCACGTACACCCCGCCCGTGAGGTTCAGCGAGAGCTGGGCCGACTCCTCCAGGCAGACCTCCTCCACCGCGCGCTCGGTCTCGGCCGAGGTCGTGTAGGCGCCGACCGTCATCGCGCCCTTCTCCCGGACCGTGCGGCGCAGCAGCTCCAGGGCGTCCGCGGTGGAGTCCACCGAGACGGCGAAGGAGACCGGGCCGAAGCACTCGGAGAAGTACGCGGACTGGGCGTCCGGCTTGGAGCCGTCCAGCTTCACGATCACCGGGGTGCGGACCACGGCGTCCGGGTACTCGGGGTTGACCACCTCGCGGGAGGCGAGGGCGACCTCGCCGAGCTCGGCGGCGGCTTCGAGACGCGCCTTCACGTCCGGGTTCACCAGGGCGCCGAGCAGGCCGTTGGCCCGGGCGTCGTCGCCGAGCAGACCGCCGACCGCCGCCGCGATGTCGGCGACGACCTCGTCGTACGACTTGGGGCCCTGGTCGGTCTCGATGCCGTCGCGCGGGATCAGCAGGTTCTGCGGGGTGGTGCACATCTGGCCGCTGTAGAGGGACAGCGAGAAGGCCAGGTTGGCGAGCATGCCCTTGTAGTCGTCGGTGGAGTCGACCACGACCGTGTTGACGCCGGCCTTCTCGGTGTAGACCTGGGCCTGTCGGGCGTTGGCCTCCAGCCAGTCGCCGAACGCGGTGGAGCCGGTGTAGTCGATGATCCGGATCTCGGGGCGCACGGCCAGGGTCTTGGCGATGCCCTCTCCGGGACGCTCGACGGCGAGCGCGACCAGGTTCGGGTCGAAGCCGGTCTCGGCGAGCACCTCACGGGCGATCTTCACCGTGAGCGCGAGCGGCAGCACGGCGCGCGGATGCGGCTTGACCAGGACCGGGTTGCCGGTGGCGAGGGAGGCGAACAGGCCCGGGTAGCCGTTCCACGTGGGGAAGGTGTTGCAGCCGATGACCAGGGCGATGCCACGGCCGACCGGGGTGAACTCCTTGCTCAGCTCCAGCGGGTCGCGCTTGCCCTGGGGCTTGGACCAGCCGGCCCGCCCCGCGGGCGTGCGGGTCTGCTCCGCGTACGCGTACGCCACGGCCTCCAGGCCGCGGTCCTGGGCGTGCGGGCCGCCGGCCTGGAACGCCATCATGAACGCCTGACCGCTGGTGTGCATGACGGCGTGGGCGAACTCGTGGGTACGGGCGGAGATCCGGGCGATGATCTCCAGGCAGACCAGGGCGCGGGTCTCGGCGCCGGCGTCCCTCCAGGCGCTCATGCCGGCACGCATCGCGGGGAGCAGCACGTCGAAGTCGGCGTGCGGGTACTCGACGCCGAGCGCCGGGCCGTAGGGCGAGGTTTCCCCGCCGGTCCAGCCGTCGGTGCCGGGCTGGTCGAGGTCGAAGCGGGCGTTCAGCACGGACTGGTGAGCGGCGAGACCCGCCGCCGCGTCGAGCGAGCCGTCCGTGCCGTACGCCTTGGGGTGCTCGGGGTGCGGCGACCAGTAGGCGCGGGTGCGAATGGTCTCGAGTGCCTGGTCAAGCGTGGACCGGTGCTTCTCGGCCAGACGGTCGGTGGTCAGCTGAGCGGTGGCCATGGGTGGACCAACTCCTCGTCGAGCTGGGCAGGGAGACGCGTACGGAGTTAGAGTAACCGAACGATCGGTCGGGACAAGGGGGTCCGTCGATCCTGTGGAAAACCCATCGGGGAGGATCACTGCCATGAGCGCCAACGTGACCGTCAGGGGGAACGACGACGTGACCGCGAGTGAGACCGCCGCCGAGGTCCGGGGCGGCGGCGCCGTGGCACGGGACCGCGTCGTCGCCGTCGTCGGCACCGGCACGATGGGCCAGGGCATCGCCCAGGTCGCACTGGTCGCCGGGCACCCCGTCCACCTCTACGACAGCGCCCCCGGCCGGGCCGCCGAGGCCGTCGTCGCCCTCACCGCCCGCCTGGACCGGCTGGTGGAGAAGGGCCGTCTCGACGCCGCGGCCCGGGAGGCGGCCGTCGGCCGGCTGCGCGCGGCCGAAGAGCCCGCCGAGTTCGCGGACGCCGCCCTCGTGATCGAGGCGATCGTCGAGGACCTCTCGGTCAAGCAGCGGCTCTTCGCCGACCTGGAGAAGATCGTCGGCGACGACACCGTCCTCGCCACCAACACCTCCTCCCTCTCCGTCACCGCCATCGCGGGAGGGCTGCGCCTGCCCGGCCGCTTCGTCGGACTGCACTTCTTCAACCCGGCACCGCTGCTCCCCCTCGTCGAGGTCGTCAGCGGCTTCGCCACCGAACCGGAGACCGCCGTGCGCGCCTACGAGACGGTCAAGGGCTGGGGCAAGACGCCGGTGCGCTGTGCCGACACCCCCGGATTCATCGTGAACCGGGTCGCCCGCCCCTTCTACGCCGAGGCGCTGCGGGTGTTCGAGGAGGGCGCGGCGGACCCCGCCACCATCGACGCCGCGCTGCGCGAGTGCGGCGGCTTCCGGATGGGGCCGTTCGAGCTGACCGACCTCATCGGCCAGGACGTGAACGAGGCCGTCACCCGGTCGGTCTGGGAGTCCTTCTACCAGGATCCCAAGTTCACCCCCTCGCTCGCCCAGCGCCGGCTCGTCGAGTCGGGACGGCTCGGTCGCAAGTCGGGACACGGGTGGTTCTCGTACGCGGAGGGGGCGGAGCGCCCCGAACCGCACACCGCCCCGCCGGCCGAGGCGCCCGGGTGGATCACGGTGCGCGGAGACCTGGGACCCGCCGAGCCGCTGGTCGGGCTGTTCGAGGAGGCGGGGATCGAGGTCCGGCGCCAGCCCGGTTCCGGGCACGTCCTGCTCCCCGGCGGGGCCCGGCTCGGCCTCGTGGACGGGGAGACCTGCTTCGAGTACCCGAACGAGGAGATCATCAGCTTCGACCTGGCCCTGGACTACGCGCGCGCGAGCCGGATCGTCCTGTCGGCCGGCGAGCGCACCTCGACCGGGTCCCTCGCCGAGGCGGTGGGCCTCTTCCAGGCGCTCGGCAAGCAGGTGTCCGTGATCGGTGACGTGCCCGGCATGATCGTCGCCCGTACCGTCGCGATGCTGGCCGACCTCGCGGCGGACGCGGTCGACCGCGGGGTCGCGACCGCCGAGGACGTCGACACGGCGATGCGGCTCGGGGTCAACTACCCCGCCGGCCCGCTGGAGTGGGCCGGGAGGATCGGGCACGCGCGCGTGCGGGACCTGCTCCTGGAAATGCACGAGAGCTACCCGACGGGGCGGTACGCACCCAGCCTGGCGACCGCCCGCCGGGGCCATGCCGAGGAAGGGCAGGACTCCTGATGACCACGGCGAAGCGCGACACCTACACCCCCGAGACGCTGCTCTCGGTCGCGGTGCGGGTCTTCAACGAGCGCGGTTACGACGGCACGTCCATGGAGCACCTGTCCAAGGCCGCCGGCATCTCGAAGTCCTCGATCTACCACCACGTGTCCGGCAAGGAGGAGCTGCTGCAGCGGGCGGTCAGCCGGGCGCTGGACGGGCTCTTCGCAGTGCTCGACGAGCCGGGGGCGGGGCGCGGCCGGGCCGTCGAGCGGGTCGAGTACGTCACGCGCCGCACCGTCGAGGTGCTGAGCGCCGAGCTCCCGTACGTGACGCTGCTGCTGCGGGTCCGCGGCAACACGCCCACCGAGCGCTGGGCGATGGAGCGGCGCCGCGAGTTCGACCACAAGGTGGCCGAGCTGTTGAAGGCCGCTGCCGCCGAGGGCGACCTCCGGGCCGACGTGGACATCCGGCTCGCTACCCGGCTCCTCTTCGGAATGATCAACTCGCTGGTGGAGTGGTACCGGCCGCACCCGGACGGCGCGGCGGAGCGCGAGCAGCTCGCCGAGACCGTCGTCCACCTGGCCTTCGACGGGCTGCGGACGCCGCGCTGAACCACGCACGGGGCGGTGCGCCCGGGCCAGGCCGTCCGTGCGCCGCAGCCCTTCGCCGCGGGGTCCGGCCGTGCCGTCGAAGCCCTGCGGCGGCGGCACGGTCGACTTCCTGATCCGCTTGGCCGACCGGGGCCCGCCCCGGTCGGGCCGCTGCCCCGCCTTCTCCGCTTCCCCCGCACGGCCCCTCGTGGGTTCAGCGGGTCGTTTCCCGGTGGTCCGGGTCCAAATCCGTCTCCTCGAAGACCAGCAGGGTCCGGGTGGAGAGTACTTCGGGGATCGACTGGAGCTTGGTCAGCACCAGCTCGCGCAGCGTTCGGTTGTCGGGCGTGTGGACCAGCAACAGGACGTCGAAGTCGCCGCTGACCAAGGCGATGTGCGCGGCTCCCGGCAGGGCCTGGAGCTGCTCCCGCACCGTCCGCCAGGAATTCTGGACGATCTTGAGCGTGATGTAGGCGGAGGCGCCGTGTCCCGCCCGCTCGTGGTTCACGCGGGCGCTGAAACCACGGATCACTCCGTCGTCGATCAGCCGGTTGATCCGGGCGTACGCATTGGCCCGGGAGACGTGTACCCGCTCGGCGACGGAGCGGATCGAGGCGCGGCCGTCCGCCTGCAGGATCCGCAGGATGTCGCGGTCGATGGCGTCCAGAGGGCGCGCCGGGGGAGCGGGGAGACCCGCCGGGGGAGCGGGGAGGCCCGCCGGGGGCCCCGGGGCGACGACCTGCCAGTCATCGGCCATTTGTTCATCCGCCATGTGCCCCCGCCTCTCTCCGATGGACGACCTGTTCTCATCCCAAGGCCTGGAGAACCGTTTGTCCACAGGCTGGAGGTGCCTGTAGCCAAAATGCCTCCACGACCGAACAATCGGTAGGTGAGGCGCGCCACACCCGCGCCACCCGCCTTCGGGTCTTATGCCCGCTCCCATGAGGAGGTGGACTCGTTGCAACAGCGCAGTTCGACAGTCCAAGAGCCGCCCGGTGCCGTTTCCGCCCACCGGCACACCCCGTCGCCGGCCTGGCAGCCGCGCATCGACCCCGCGCCGCTGCTGCCCGAGGCCGAGCCGCTGCGCGTGCTCGGCACGGACGCGGTGGCCGACGCCGATCCCGCGCTGCTGCTCCGGCTCTACGCGGAGCTGATCCGCGGCCGGCGGTACAACACCCAGGCGACCGCCCTCACCAAGCAGGGTCGGCTCGCCGTGTACCCGTCCACCACCGGCCAGGAGGCGTGCGAGATCGCCGCCGCCCTCGCCCTGGAGGAGCGCGACTGGCTCTTCCCCTCGTACCGCGACACCCTCGCGGCCGTCGCCCGGGGCCTCGACCCCGTCCAGGCGCTGACCCTGCTGCGCGGTGACTGGCACACCGGCTACGACCCGCACGAGCACCGCATCGCACCGCTCTGCACGCCGCTCGCCACCCAGCTGCCGCACGCCGTGGGGCTCGCCCACGCCGCCCGCCTGAAGGGCGATGACGTGGTCGCCCTCGCCATGGTCGGCGACGGCGGCACCAGCGAGGGCGACTTCCACGAGGCGTTGAACTTCGCGGCGGTCTGGCAGGCCCCCGTGGTCTTCTTCGTCCAGAACAACGGCTTCGCGATCTCCGTGCCGCTCGCCAAGCAGACCGCTGCCCCTTCCCTGGCGCACAAGGCGGTCGGATACGGAATGCCGGGCCGGCTCGTCGACGGCAATGACGCGGTCGCCGTCCACCAGGTGCTCACCGAGGCCGTGGCCCGTGCGCGCCGCGGTGGCGGACCGACCCTGGTGGAAGCGGTCACCTACCGGATCGACGCCCACACCAACGCCGACGACGCCACGCGCTACCGCACGGCCGACGAGGTCGAAGCATGGCGCGCGCACGACCCGATCCTGCTCATGGAAAGGGAACTGACGGAGCGCGGCCTCCTCGACGAGGACGGCAGGCGCGCGGCGGCCGAAGCCGCCGAGACCATGGCCGCGGAACTGCGCGAACGGATGAACGCCGACCCGGTGCTCGACCCGATGGACCTCTTCTCCCACGTGTACGCGGAGCAGACCACGCAGTTGCGCGAACAGGCGGCGCAGTTGCGCGCCGAGCTCGAAGCCGAGGGTGAGGCGTGATGACGACCGCGACGACCGGCCCTGCCGCGGCCAAGTCCGGCGGCACCGCCGGGAAGCCGAAGCCGGCCACGATGGCACAGGCGCTCCAGCGCGCGATGCGCGACGCGATGGCCGAGGACCCCACCGTCCACGTGATGGGCGAGGACGTCGGCACCCTCGGCGGCGTCTTCCGGGTCACCGACGGACTCGCCAAGGAGTTCGGCGAGGACCGCTGCACGGACACCCCGCTGGCCGAGGCGGGCATCCTCGGCGCGGCCGTCGGCATGGCCATGTACGGCCTGCGACCGGTCGTCGAGATGCAGTTCGACGCCTTCGCGTACCCGGCGTTCGAGCAGTTGATCTCCCATGTGGCCCGGATGCGCAACCGCACCCGCGGCACGATGCCGATGCCGATCGTCATCCGCGTGCCGTACGGCGGCGGGATCGGCGGAGTCGAGCACCACAGCGACTCCTCCGAGGCCTACTACACGGCCACCCCGGGGCTGCACGTCGTCACCCCGGCGACGGTGGAGGACGCCTACGGGCTGCTGCGGGCGGCCATCGCCTCCGACGACCCGGTGGTCTTCCTGGAGCCCAAGCGGCTCTACTGGTCCAAGTCCGACTGGTCCCCCGAGGCGCCCGCGCCCGTCGAGCCGATCGGCAAGGCCGTCGTGCGGCGTCGTGGCACCGGTGCCACCCTGATCACCTACGGCCCCTCCGTGCCGGTCTGCCTGGAGGCCGCGGAGGCCGCCCAGGCCGAGGGCTGGGACCTGGAGGTCATCGACCTGCGCTCGCTCGTGCCGTTCGACGACGAGACCGTCTGCGCTTCGGTGCGACGCACCGGCCGCGCGGTCGTCGTCCACGAGTCCACCGGCTTCGGCGGCCCCGGAGCGGAGATCGCCGCGCGGGTGACCGAGCGCTGCTTCCACCACCTGGAGGCACCGGTGCTGCGGGTGGCGGGCTTCGACATTCCGTATCCCCCGCCGATGCTGGAGCGGCACCACCTGCCGGGCGTCGACCGGGTCCTGGACGCGGTGGCACGACTGCAGTGGGAGGCGGGGAGCTGATGGCGCAGGTGCTGGAGTTCAAGCTGCCCGACCTCGGCGAGGGGCTCACCGAGGCGGAGATCGTGCGCTGGCTGGTCTCCGTCGGTGACGTCGTCGCCGTCGACCAGCCGGTCGTCGAGGTCGAGACGGCCAAGGCGATGGTCGAGGTGCCCTGCCCGTACGGGGGCGTCGTCACCGCCCGGTACGGCGAGGAGGGCACCGAACTGCCCGTCGGCGCCCCGCTGCTGACGGTCGCCGTGGGCGGTACCGGAGCTCCGGAGGAGCGCGCGGAGGCGGCTCCGGAGGCGGCTCCGACGCTGGACGGCTCCCCAGCCGGTGCCGCGGTCTCCTCGGAGTACTCGGGCAATGTGCTCGTCGGCTACGGCACGGCCGGCCCCGCCGCTCGACGCCGTCGGGTACGGCCCGCGAACCCGACGGCCCCGGCCCCCGCAGCGGCCCCGGTCGTGGTGGCGGCCCCGGCGGCCCCCGTGGTGCACGAGGGGCCCGTGCCGGTCATCTCGCCGCTCGTGCGGAAGCTGGCCAGGGACCGGGGGATCGACCTGCGGGAGGTGCGCGGTTCCGGCCCGGAGGGCCTGATCCTGCGGGCCGATGTGGAGCTCGCCCTCGCGACCCGCGAGCGGGCGACCGCCTCCCCGGTACCGGCGCCCGCCACGGCGGCTCCCGTCAGGACGGAGGGCGAGCGGGTTCCGTTGCGCGGGGTTCGCGGCGCGGTGGCGGACAAGCTGTCCCGCAGCCGCACGGAGATCCCCGACGCGACCTGCTGGGTCGACGCCGACGCGACCGAGCTGATGGCGGCACGAGCGGCGATGAACGCGGCGGGTGGGGCGAAGATCTCGCTCCTCGCGCTCCTCGCGCGCATCTGCGTCCATGCCCTGGCCCGGTTCCCCGAGCTCAACTCCACGGTGGACACGGCCGCCCGGGAGATCGTCCGGCTGCCGTCCGTGCACCTGGGCTTCGCCGCCCAGACGCCACGCGGGCTGGTCGTTCCCGTGGTGAAGGACGCGGGGATCCGGACCGCCGAGTCGCTGACCGAGGAGTTCGCCCGGCTGACGGAGGCGGCCCGGCAGGGCGCGATCACCCCGGCCGACCTGACCGGCGGCACGTTCACCCTCAACAACTACGGGGTGTTCGGGGTCGACGGGTCCACTCCGATCATCAACCACCCCGAAGCGGCGATGCTCGGCGTCGGACGGATCATTCCCAAACCCTGGGTGCACCGGGGCGAGCTGGCCGTCCGTCAGGTGGTGCAGCTCTCGCTCACCTTCGACCACCGCGTCTGCGACGGCGGTACGGCGGGCGGCTTCCTGCGCTACGTGGCGGACTGCGTCGAGCAGCCTGCCGTGCTGCTCCGCACGGTCTGACCCGACCGCCCCGCACGGGACGTCCCGTGCGGGGCGGTCGCACCGGACGTGCGCGCGGGGCGGTCGCACCGGACGTTCGCGCGGGGCGGTCGCGCCGGACGTGCGGTCTGCGGGACCCGCGGGCCGGTGAAAACCCTCCGGAGGGCGCGTGCGGTTCGCCACGCTCGTCTCAGTAGGGGAGACGGGCACCTCGCGGATGAGATCAGGCGGACCATACTGCTCGGGTGACCACCGCATACGACGCCGTCGTGCTCGCCGGAGGCGCCGCCCGGCGCCTCGGGGGCTTCGACAAGCCGGCCGTGCGGATCGGCGGGAGGACCCTCCTCGACCGGGTGCTCTCGGCCTGCCCCGGAGCAGGTCGGACCGTGGTCGTCGGGGCGCCCCGTCCTACCGTCCGGCCCGTTCGCTGGACCAGGGAGAACCCGCCCGGCGGAGGCCCGCTGGCCGCCCTCGACGCGGGCGTACGGGAAACCGGAGCCGGGGTCCTGCTCGTCCTCTCCGCCGACCTGCCCTTCCTGGACGGGACCACCGTCCACCAGCTCCTCGATGCGCTTGCCGGGACCTCCGGGGCCGAGGCCGCGCTCCTCGTCGATGCCGACGGGCGGGACCAGCCGCTGGTCGGCGTCTACCGTCGCTCCCCGCTCCTCCGCGAACTCGCCGCCGCCGCCGAACGTCGGGGCACCCTCGACGGGGGACCGCTGCGGCTGCTCACCGAGGGGCTCCGTCTCACCCGCGTTGCCGCGGGCCCCCTGGCCTCCTTCGACTGCGACACCTGGGGGGACGTTGCCACGGCCCGCACCCGCATCAGGGAGCATGGGACCGTGCTGGATGAATGGATCACCGCAGTCAAGGACGAACTGGGCATCGAACTGGACGTCGACACCGACGTGCTGCTCGACCTCGCCCGTGATGCCGCCCATGGGGTGGCCCGCCCCGCCGCGCCCCTGACCACCTTCCTGGTCGGCTATGCGGCGGCGCGCGCGGGCGCCGGGGGCGGGCCGGAGGCGGTGGCCGAGGCCGCCCGCAAGGCTGCGGCGCTCGCCCAGCGCTGGGCCGCCGAGCAAGACGAGGCCGGATGAGTCCGAAGGAACCCCTTTCCGTGGCCCAGAGAACCACCACCGGTGCCGAGGACACACTTCCGCACCGGTCCACCGCCTGGCCCGAGGCGCGGGCCGCAGCCGTCCGCGCCGGAACCGCTGCACGGGTCGAGCGGGAGGCGCAGCGCCTCCCCCTGGACCGGTCGCTCGGTCAGGTGCTGGCCGAGCCGCTCCTCGCCCTCACCGATCTGCCCTCCTTCGACACCTCTGCCATGGACGGCTGGGCGGTCACGGGTCCGGGGCAGGGGCCCTGGACCGTACGCGTGGAGACCCCCCTCCTCGCCGGCCGTGTGCCGGCTGCCGCGCCCGCCGACGGCGAGGCCGTTCGGATCGCCACCGGCGCCCCCGTACCGCCCGGGACCACGGCCGTCATCCGTGCCGAACACTCCCGGTCGGAGCGGATCCAGAACGTCGGTGCCACGACCGGGACCAGCCTGTTGCTGCACGCCCTGCGCGAGGTCGTTCCCGGGCAGGACATCCGCCCCCGGGGCCAGGAGTGCCGCTCCGGCGACGTGCTGCTGGCCGCGGGCAGCCTCGTGACGCCAGCCGTGTTGGGCCTGGCCGCCGCCGCCGGGTATGACGAGCTCCCCGTGTCGCCCCGGCCCCGTGTGGAGGTCCTCGTCCTCGGAGACGAGCTGCTCACGGCGGGGCTCCCCCACGACGGGCTCATCCGGGACGCCCTCGGACCGATGCTCGGCCCCTGGCTGACGGCGCTCGGCGCCGAGGTGCTCGCCACCCGACGGATCGGTGACGACCCCGAGGAGCTCCACGCGGCCGTGGCGGGATCCGCCGCCGATCTGGTCCTCACCACCGGGGGCACTGCCGCCGGCCCCGTCGACCACCTCCACCGGGTGCTCGACGCGACGGGCGCCACGCTCCTGGTCGACGGCGTGAAGGTCCGCCCCGGCCATCCGATGCTCCTGGCGGCCCTCGACGGTCGCCGCCACCTGGTCGGCCTGCCCGGCAATCCGCTCGCCGCCGTGTCCGGTCTGCTCACGCTCGCCGAGCCCTTCCTCGCCGCCCTCACCCGGGTTCCCCCGGCCGGCCCCCCCGCTACGGGGGGCCTTCCGGCCACGGCCACGCCGTCCGGAGGCCGTGCATTCCTTCAGGACGAGGTGCACGGGCACCCCCATGACACGAGGCTCGTCCCGGTCGTCCGCCGGGGTGGAGAGCAGGCCGTACCGCTGCGCTACAACGGGCCCGCCATGCTCCGGGGCATCGCCGTCGCGGACGGCATGGCCGTGGTGCCGCCCGGCGGGGCGCAGGCGGGGCAGGTGCTGGACGTCCTCGACCTCCCCTGGACACCCATGTCGGGCGCCGTACCGGCTCAAGGAGCGTGTTTCACGTGAAACTGCCCAGTCGCGACGTCATGGCCCGCCATGCGGACGAGCGGGTTTCGGGTCCCCGGGTCCAGCTGCCGCGCCGGGTCGTGGAGAAGCCGCTGCGACAGGTCGGCAAACGGCTCCTCATGGCGCTCGGCGTCCTGGTCGTGACGGTGTTCATCGTCTACTTCGACCGTGACGGCTACCACGACAACGCCAACGAGACCGTCGGTTTCCTCGACTGCGTCTACTACGCGACCGTGACGCTCTCCACCACCGGGTACGGCGACATCGTCCCGTACAGCGATTCCGCGCGGCTCGCCAACGTCCTACTGGTCACGCCCCTGCGCGTGCTGTTCCTGATCATCCTGGTCGGCACCACCCTCGAGGTCCTCACCGAGCGGACCCGCGAGGAGTTCCGACTGAACCGCTGGAGGTCCACCTTGCGCGACCACACCGTCATCGTCGGCTTCGGGACGAAGGGGCGGTCCGCGATCCAGACGCTCTGTGCGACCGGGCTCCGCAAGGACCAGATCGTCATCGTCGACCCCTCCAGCAAGGTGATCGAGACGGCGAACGCGGACGGATTCGTCGGCGTCATCGGGGACGCCACCCGCAGCGACGTGCTGCTCCGTGCCGAGGTCCAGCGGGCACGACAGATCGTCATCGCCACCCAGCGCGACGACACGGCGGTCCTGGTCACCTTGACGGCCCGTCAACTCAACCGGGGCGCGAAGATCGTCGCTGCGGTCCGCGAGGAGGAGAACGCGCCGCTGCTCCGCCAGTCCGGCGCGGATGCGGTCATCACCAGTGCGAGCGCTGCCGGGCGGCTGCTCGGACTCTCCGTGCTGAGCCCCAGCGCCGGCACGGTGATGGAGGACCTCATCCAGCAGGGCTCCGGCCTCGACCTGGTGGAGCGTCCGGTGACCAAGAGCGAGGCCGGGAAGAGCGTGCGGGAGACCGAGGACCTGGTGGTGAGCGTGCTCCGGGGCCATCGGCTGATCGGCTACGACGACCCCGTGGCCAGCCCCTTGGAGATCACCGACCGGGTGATCACGATCGTGCGCGCAGCGCCGGTCACTCCGCTTTCCACCCCGCCGGAGGACTGACCGCCGGTACCGGGCGAGGGCCTCGTGGCGGGAGTAGCCTCGCGACCATGCATGCGATCACGATTCCGGAACCCGGCGGCCCCGAGGCCCTCGTCTGGGCCGAGGTGCCCGATCCCGTCCCCGGCGAGGGCGAAGTCCTCGTCGAGGTGACGGCGAGCGCCGTCAACCGTGCCGATCTGCTCCAGCGCCAGGGCTTCTACGCCCCGCCCCCGGGAAGCTCCCCGTACCCCGGTCTGGAATGCGCGGGGCGGATCGCGGCACTCGGCCCGGGAGTTTCCGGCTGGTCCGTCGGCGACGAGGTGTGCGCACTGCTCGTCGGCGGCGGTTATGCCGAGAAGGTCGTGGTCCCGGCGGGCCAGTTGCTGCCGGTGCCGGAGGGCGTCGAGTTGTCCACGGCCGCCGCGCTTCCTGAGGTCGCGTGCACGGTCTGGTCGAAAGAGCTTGTGAGGACTCCCCCAGGGGGAGCGTCAGGCTCCGCGTAGGCAACCCTTGCGCTCCCCCTTCCTGCAACTAGGAACGGGAGAGAGCGCACATGGCATCAAAGACCCTCAACGGCCACGTAGCCCAAGAGGCAGCCGACGACCGGCCCCGCGCGGTTCTGTACGCGCGTCAGAGCAAGCTCAACGAAGACGGCAGCGACGCAAGCCCCCTCATGCAGTGGGAGGCAGGAGAAGCGCTCTGCGCCGCACGCGGGTACCGCGTAGTCAAGCGATTCCGGGACGTAGGTAAGTCCGGTTGGGACCCCAGCGTTCAGCGTGACGGCTTTGACGAAATGATGAACTGGGTTCGCGGCAACAAGTGTGACGTGGTGGTCATCTTCACCTTGAGCCGACTTACCCGCATGGGTGCTCAAGAGGCTTTCGCCATTGAGAAGGTAATGCGGGACAACGCCGTTTCCCTGGTGAGCGTACGCGAACCGTACCTTGACACCAGTGACCCTATCGGCGCGGGAATCTTCGCCATCATCGCTGGACTCGCAAAGCAGGAAAGCGACACCAAGTCGGCGTTCATCGTCAACACCAAGGAGCTTGCCCGAAAGGCAGGCGGGCACGTCTCAGGCAATGCCCCGTGGTGGGGCGAGAACGTCAAGAAAATTGGCGAGAACGGCGTCAAGTACGTCTCTATCCACCCGACGGATAGCGGGCGCTCTACGGTCCTTCTCATGCGGCAGATGGCTGAGAAGGAGGGACTTACTCCCGGCCAGATTGCCGAGAAGCTGACCACCAACCCCGATACTCCCCCGCCCGGTTGGCGAACGGAAGCCGGAAAGAACCGCGTAGACGCTCGCCGGAAGCGCGGAAACTACAAGCAGCACCCGGAACCCCGCTGGACTCCGCAAGCGGTTCTAAGGACGCTCCGCGACCCGCGAATTGCGGGCATGGCCGCTGACCGTGTCACGTCGGACAAGTGGGCAATCCGGCGCGACGACAACGGTAATCCGATCCACGTTCACGAGCAGATCATCACCCCCGCTGAGTGGTACGTCTTGCAAAAGGCGATTTCCACCGAAGGCAAGATGCGTCGCCCGTACCACGGCGGTACCTACTTGTTGACCGGCTGGCCCATTCTGTTCTCGTACTGCGGGGCCACCACTAGCACCACGCTTACGGATGGCGTTCCGCGCTACCGCAGCAACCGAGAAGGAAGCGGCGCAAAGCGCATGGGGGTTACCCGCGTAAGTGTGCGCGTGGACCAGACCGACGAATACGTTGCCCGGAAGGTGTGGGCACGGCTGGTGAATCTCGACACGGAGAACGAAGAAGACCGCGCGCTCATGGCTGCCGTCGCTGAGCGGTTCGCCCGGCAGCAAGACACGGCAGGCGTGGCGCAGGAGTGCAACGAACTTGAGGCGCAGTTGAAGCACACGGAACAAAGCCTCTTGGAAATCTACGCAGACAAGAAGGCCGGTCTTTACAAGGGCACCGTGGGTCGTGCGGCGTTCACGGAAGCCGTTCAGTCCATGCAGCGAACCGAAGAACTGTGCCGAACCCGACTCAAGGAACTTCGCGCCCGACAGATTCAGGCGGTCAGCGTTCCGTGGGACAACTGGCGGGCAGGAACGCCGGATGATGACCCGATCGGTAAGGGCTCACTGTGGGACAAGTGGGGAATGGTCAAGCGTCGGGAGTTCCTGAGCTTCTTCCTTGATCACGTAGAAATTGGGCCCCGTACGTCCGGCAAGATCAAGGACATTGCCGACCGTGTCACGGTGCATTGGGCCAAGCCTGAACCCGAAGAGGCGGACGAAGACCAGGAGCACGACGAGACGGCCGAACTGGTCAGTGCGTGACACTGAGGGGCCCCGGCGTGCGCCTAACACGCCGGGGCTTCCCCCAGGGTCTCAGACAGGCAGACAACGGCAGACAGGAGCACACGCGATGCATGACCACTTCGGCACTCCCCTTGGCGAAGGGGACCGCGTGGAAATCTTCCGGGTGGTGAACGGGCCCACGGGTGGTGACGCTCTCGGCTGGCGCGGCGGCATCCCCGGCACGGTGGCCGTGGTGGATGACCCCCAGTACCCCGGGCGGGTCCTGGTCGAGCTGGACGCACCGACCGGCTACGCGGCCCCGCACGACAAGGTGCGCGAGTGGGCCCCGACGGACACCGTTGTACGGGCCCCTGAGCACCCCTGAGAGCGCCTGAGGCGGCATCCGGCCCCAAACTGGACGCGCTACGGCCCACGGTGACCGCAGACGGCCCCTGAGCCCTTCGGGGTTCGGGGGCTTTCTCTTGGGCCCACTCTTGACATGCTCATGCAATACGGAATGCGGTCATCCAGATGCGGAGCGTGCGCGGCCGTGCGCTTTCAGCGGGGGTGGTGCGGTGAAACGGTGGTTCTTACCTTGATTCCAATATCCCTTGAGAAAGTCACAAGGAAAACAGAAACAGCCTTCCAATCACCGATTCACCGCACGGTGACCGGCGTCACATTCCAGAGACCCCGGAGAACCGGCAACCGGGGCGCTCTAGGGAACCCTTGCGCTCTAGTAAAGATAGAGAGAGCGGGGATACCGCGCACCCCTCCAATTGGGGCGGACTGAGTGCCCGCACTCTCCTTGCCTGCCTAGCCCAACGGTAAGAGGCGCACGGCTTAGACCCGTGATGATCCCGGTTCGAATCCGGGGGTAGGTACCAGACCATCGACTCACGTGAGTCGGTGCCATCGAGAGGGGCGGGGGCTTCCCCGGATAGGGGGTCTCATGCGCACCCGGTGCCTTGACTGTCGAGAGTGGGCCACCCATAAGGGTCGATGCCACGCGCACCACAAGGCTTACGAGAACGGCCGTTCGTATCAGGCGCACCGCAAGCGGCGTGAGGCAATCGCCCGTGGTCACAATGCGGCAGCGCTCCTGCGTAAGGCCGTGCGCAAGGCTGTGGCGGGAACGTGCGCCATGTGTGGCGTGACCTACCTGCCCAGTCAGGTGGACATTGACCACATCAAGCCCCTTGCTCTCGGTGGTGAGGACGTGGCGGGCAACGTTCAGGTTCTCTGCAAGCGTTGTCACGTCGTCAAGACTGCAATGGACTTTGGCAAGCGTCCGTTCTGACCCCGTGGGGAGGGTGGGGCGCTTTCAAAGTTCCCCAGACGCGCCCCCTGGCGATCCCGGCCCAAGCTCGGAAAACGCGCGCTAGGTGTGACGCCGTTTTTAGGGTCGGTCCCCTTGGGGGGACTGGCCAAGCCCGCATTCGCGCACGAGAGAAAGGCACCCGTTAAGGGGTCGATAAGCCCCCGGAAGGTGGTGTCAACGTGTCCCGAAGCAAGAGCCCCGACGTGCGCACCGGCAATGCCAATGCGGCTGCCGAGAGTGCCGCCCCCGTCGTGCACGAGGGTCGGGCCCCCCGCGTGCCTGCCGGACTCAAGCGCGTCGGCCGTGAGGTCTGGCGGAACGTCTGGTCAGCGGGCAATGGTGCGTACTCCCCGGAGACGGACCGGAACATCATCCTTCGGTACTGCGAACTTCACGACCGGCGTGCGGCGCTCCTTGCGGCCGTCGCCAATGACGGACTCATGACCGTGGGTTCAACCGGTCAGCCTGCCGTTCATCCGGCCATGCGCTATGTGGAGTCCACGGAGAAGGAGCTACGGGCGATAGAAACCGTGATCGGCTTCACGCCCGAAGCGCGTATGCGTCTGGGCATCGTGGCGGCTGAGGCTCGCCGCGTGGCTGCCGGACCCGAAGATTTCTGACCACCGACTCACGTGAGTCGGTGCCTACTGGGGAGGGGTGAGCGTGACCGGCATTGATCCCGTGATCGCTCGCCACATTCCCGATGACGCGCCGTTCCCGAGTGAGGGTTACCGGGTCGCCAACTGGGTTGAGCGATTCTGTCGCCTTACCGGTTCATTCGCCGGTCAGCCTTTCCGGCTTCTCGAATGGCAGCGTCAGCTACTCATTGACGCATATGAACTTCGGCAAGACGCATTCGGCCGGTGGATTCGCAAGCACCGAATGGCCGTGGTCTGCATTGCACGGAAGAACGGCAAGTCAACGCTTGCCGCCGCAATCATGCTGTACCACCTGATAGCCGACCGGGCGGACGCTCAGCGTCAGATCATCGCTGCCGCCAATGACCGTAACCAGGCTCGCATGGTCTTTGACGCGGCGAAGCAGATGGTGACCGCTTCCCCGAAGTTGGCTGCCGTCTGCGACGTTCAGCGCGACGTGATCAAGTTCAAGGACTGCACCTATCGCGTGGTGTCGGCGGATGCCGGGCGGCAACAGGGGCTCAACCCCTCAGCGGTCAGCCTTGACGAATACGCGTTCAGCAAGACGGCCGATCTGTTCGACGCGCTGACGCTGGGCAGTGCCGCACGGAACCAGCCGATTACGTGGGTGGTCTCGACTGCCGGACCCGACCCGGACGGCCCCTTTGCCAAGCTCTGTGGGCAAGGCGAGCGGGTCAACTCCGGTGAGGTCACGGACCCGACGCTCTTCTACCGGTCATGGGGTCCGCGCATCGGGGAACAGGTGGACCACCTAGACCCCGAAGTGTGGCGCGCGTGCAACCCTTCGTACGAGATTCTGAACGAAGAGGATTTCAAGGCTGCCGCTCAGCGCAGTACGGAAGCTAGCTTCCGCATCTACCGCCTGTCTCAGTTCGTCCGTGGCGCGTCTACGTGGCTGCCTCACGGCCTTTGGGACTCCCTTGCGGTAGACGACACCCTGCACCCCGGTGACGCCGTGGTGTTGGGCTTTGACGGCTCATGGAAGGGTGACAGTACGGCCCTGGTGGCTGCCCGCGTGAGTGACCTTCGCGTGTTCGTGCTGGGGCACTGGGAGGCACCGGCCGATGACGCGCATTGGCGTGTTCCCATGGTGGACGTGCGGGACGCTCTCCGCTCCGCGCTGGACACATACCACGTGCGCAATCTCGTGGCCGACCCGTACCGCTGGGAAGAGACGCTAGACAACCTTGAGGCTGAGGGGTGGCCGGTTGAGGCTTTCCCGACGAACAGCCTTAAGCGCATGGTCCCGGCAACGCAGATCGTCTATGACGCCTGCCGTGACGGCCGCTTGTCGCACGACGGGGACCCGGCCCTTGCCCGGCACATCGGTAACGCCGTTCTTCGTGAGGACAAGAACGGGGCGCGCGTCACGAAGGAACACGCTTCGTCGCGCCGGAAGATCGACCTTTGCATTGCAATGATCCTGGCCGTTCACGGCGCAGTGATGTTCCGGGAAGAGAACCCCCACTTGATTGAGACGGCAATCGTCGCCACGTGGGAGGACAAAGACGGCCACGTGTTCAATGTCGGTTCCCCGGATTTCGACCAGTACCTAGACGACGACTAGCACGACTCAGGCCACCGACTCACGTGAGTCGGTGCCTAGGTGAGTCAAGCGGGGGGTGGCTCACATGGGCTTTTGGCGTGCGCTCTTCCGGGGGCCGTCTCAGGAAGTCGAGAAGCGGGCACAGTGGGACCCGGTATCGGACCTGTTTCCGCTGCCCGGCGTCATGTCGGCTGCCGGTCAGAAGGTGGACGCGAACAGTGCGCTGACGGTTTCTGCCGTCTTCGCGTGCGTCCGCCTTCTGAGCGAGACGATTTGCACGCTGCCGGTGGCGACGTATTCGCGCCGGGGCGGGTCCCGCAAGGAGATCAAGTCGCCGACGTGGCTGGACTATCCGAATGCTGAGCCCGGCGGACTGGGGCGCATCGATCTGTTGTCTCAGGTGGTGCTATCGCTCCTGCTGGACGGCAATGCGTATCTAGCCGTTCTGTGGGACGGCCCCCATATCGTCGGGCTTGAGGTGCTGGACCCGAACCGCATCGACACGCATACCGTTGTGGTGGACGGCAAGCGTCGCAAGGTTTTCTATGTGGCCGACTATGACGACGACGGAAATGAAGTCGCCCTAGGCTGGTTCACCACCCGCGAAATCCTTCATATTCCCGGCATGATGCTGCCGGGTGAATTCACCGGCGTTTCACCTATCGCGTTCGCGCGTGAGTCCATCGGGCTTGCCATGGCTGCGCAGACCTACGGCGCGAAGTTCTTTTCCAACGGGGCCATGCCGGGGGCGCTCATTGAAGTGCCCGGCGCAATGTCCGAAGAGGGGCTAGCGCGTGCCCGTGAGGCGTGGCGGCTGGCCAACTCCGGTGCCGAGAATGCGCACCGCGTAGCGCTTCTGACCGAAGGGGCGAAGTTTTCTAAGGTCGCGCTCTCGCCGGACGAAGCACAGTTCTTGCAGACGCGCCAATTTCAGGTTCCGGAGATCGCCCGGATATTCGGCGTTCCGCCTCACCTCATTGCGGACGCCACGAACTCAACTAGCTGGGGCTCCGGTCTCGCTGAGCAGAACCAGGCTTTTGCCATGTTCTCTCTGCGCCCGTGGCTTGAGCGCATCGAAGCGGGCTTTACCCGTCTGCTCTTCGCAGAGACGGCCGACCGACAGAAGTTCGTCAAGTTCAGCCTTGACGGCATTCAGCGCGGGGCCCCGAAGGAACGCATGGAAATGTACTCCGTCGGCTTGCAGCAAGGCATTTACAGCATTGACGAAGTGCGCGGATGGGAAGACCTGGAACCCCTGCCGGACGGCAAGGGCGAAGCGCACCGCGTACCGCTGAACCTTGCCGACGTGACGGCCGACGAAGAGCCCGCGAAGCCTGCCGCCATTGAGCCCCCGCCCGTAGACAAGCCCCCGGCCACCGGGGACGACGACAAGGGGGAAGCGACCGATGACGACGGAGCGGAGGAACCTAGCCCTACCGGCTGAGGTTCGAGCCGAAGGCGACACGGTGACCATGCGCGGGTACGCCTACCGGTTCAACGACCTGAGCCACAACCTAGGCGGATTCCGGGAACGGATCATGCCCGGTGCCGGTGCCGATTCGCTCAAGGCGAATGACGTTCTAGGCACGTTCAATCACGACATGAACCAGGTTCTAGGACGCGCTAGCTCCGGCACGCTGCGGACCGGTGAGGACTCCGAAGGCGGCTGGTACGAAATCGACCTACCGAATACCACGGTAGGCCGTGACCTAGCTGAACTTCTCAAGCGCGGAGACGTGCGCGGGAGTTCTTTCACCTTCCGCGTGAGCGACGGCGGGCAGCGCGTTCACGACGAACTAGACGACACCACCGGGCTTCCCATTCGGGAGATCACCCGCATGGACGTGGTGGAACTGGGGCCCGTTCTCAATCCCGCCTACCCGACCACTGACGCCAGTCTCAGCCGTTCTATTGCGCTGAGTCTCGGCATTGGCGAACTACCCACCGACTCACGTGAGTCGGTGACTGATCATCCGGCGCGTGTCCTAGTCCGCGCGCTTCTACACAAGGGGGGTGTCCAGTAGTGGACGCACAGACGCTCAGCGCCAACTTTGAGGCGCGCGAGAAGGCGCACGCTGAACTTCGGTCCCTGACTGATGAGTTCGCGGGCAAGGACATGACCGCTGAGGCGCGCGAGAAGGAGACTCGACTACTCGACGCCATTGCCGACTATGACGGCCGCGTGAAGCGTGGCGTTGAAGCCATCAAGGCTTCTGAGTCGGTGAGTGCGCTCATGGCCGGACTCAAGGGGACCGGCAGCAAGAAGGGTACTCAGGACAAGCTAGCTGAGGCTGCAACTCAGCTTCGTTCGCTGGGGCTTCACCAGTCGCTCACTTTCGCCCCGGAGAAGCGCGCCGTGGTTGACACGGCCACCGGGTCCAACGTCATTCCGCGAACCCTGTTCGGTCAGCTTCTCGCTGAGGCAACCGAGCGTTCTACGGTCATGCGGAACGGCGCGTCGATTCTCACCACGTCCGGGGGTGAGTCCATCGACTTCACGGTTGTCACCGGTCGCGCGTCGGCGGGAATCGTGGCGGAGAACGCCAACATTCCTGAGTCCACCCCGACCACGGTTCAGCGGTCGGTGGGCGCGTTCAAGTACGCCTATGCGTCGGTGGTCTCGACTGAGTTCGTACAGGATCAGGCGCTAGACCTTGTGGGCTTCCTGGTGGGGGACGCTGGCCCCGCGCTGGGTCATGGCATGGGTGAGCACTTCCTAGCCGGTACCGGCACCGGTCAGCCGACCGGCATTCTGACGGCTGCTCCGGCTGCCGTCGCCACGTGGACCGAAGGCGCGAAGGACAACACCGTTTCTGACGCGCTCATTGACCTGTTCTATGAGCTTCCTTCGTCCTACCGGGGCAACGCGGTTTTCATCGTCTCCGACAAGACGGCCGCGACCATGCGCAAGCTCAAGGACGGTAACGGCCAGTACCTATGGCAGTCGGCTCTAACGGCCGGTGCCCCCGACACCTTCAACGGCAAGGCCGTGGCGACTGACGTTGCGGTGCCGGATGACAAGGTCCTGTTCGGTGACCTGAGCAAGTACAAGGTCCGGCTAGCCGGTCCGCTCCGTGTTGAGCGGTCCGTGGATGCGCGGTTCACCACCGACCAGATTGTCTACCGCTTCATTCAGCGCGCGGACGGTCTGCTTGTTGATGAGCGGTCCGCGAAGGTTCTGACCGTTACCCCCAAGCCGTAAGGCGCGGCGGGATTCCAAGGGGTGACCACCAACTCACGTGAGTCGGTGGTCACCCCCGTTTAGGGGGTGCACGTGTCCTACGCGACCGTTGAAGAGGTTCGGGCCCTAGACGGCATGGAAGACGTGTCGCTCTTCCCGAACGAGACTTTGACCGACGCGATTTCGTACGCGATTGAAACCGTCGAAACCTACTGCGGCCGGAAGTGGGAAGGGACCGATGCGCCCCCGGAAACGATCCGGTGGTGTGTGCGGACTCTCGCGCGCCAATACTGCCTTGACCTTGTGTCGCGTGTGCCGGACCGGGCGCTACAGCTTCAAGGGGAATACGGGTCAATCCAGTTGGCGCAAGCCGGTGGAACATGGCGGCCGACCAGCCTGCCGGAAGTGAACGCGCAACTGAATCGGTACCGCGTGCGGCTCCCGTTCATCTTCATCTGAGGGGGATTCGTGGCGCTGGTATTCGACGCGAAGGTTGTTCTATTCGATGCCCTCAAGGCTGCCGTCCCGGCTGGTGTGCAATGCACCTTTGCGGAGACAGGCAAGAGCGACCGGCGTCAACAGGTGTGGCTAGGTGCCACGGGAGACGAAGAGCTTACGGCCGTGGCCATGAGGCAGGGGCCGCGCAAGCCTACGGCCGTCACAAGCTACGTGGACGTTCATGCGCTGGTCATCACGCCGGGCGACCCGATAGGCGCTGAGAGGGCCGTCTACGGCCTTCGTGACGCCATTACAGAAGCCTGCCGCTCCGTCGTTCCGGCGAGCGTGCCGGGCCTACTCGACGTACGGCCGGAATCCTCCGAGAGCGAGACGGCCGAAAACACTGACGGCGCGTACGCCGCGCTGACTGTCCGCGTGCGCATTCGCGGCCGGATTACATAGGGGGGACCACATGGCGCTAGACGCATCCATAGGCATTGGCGAAGAGACCACGTACGGCACTGCCGCAACGGCCATGCTGGGCTATGAGGGAAAGTCCGACAGTTGGAAGACCACGCGAGAGTTCATCGAATCCGTGGGCTTCCGGGCCGGAATGCAGACGGCACGGGCCGACCGCCGAAACGTCATCAACATGGGTGGCGAAGGCGAACTAGAGATTGACCTACTCGACGCCGGGGCGGCTGCCCTTCTCTCCGCAGCATTCGACACCTACGACGGGGGCACCCCGGACGGGAGCACGGGCCTTACGGCTCACGTCTTCGGAAGCGGGGCCGACAGTTCGGCACCCTCGTTCACGGCTCAGATGACCCGGCCGACCACTGACGGCAAGTCGGTGGCTTACAAGCATGTCGGATGCGTGGTCACTGAGTGGGAACTGAGCGCTGAGGTAGAGAGCGCGGTCACCCTCAAGGCCACGTTTGACTTTCAGGACGTGTCGCACTCCGACAAGCCTGCCGACGCGCTACCGGTCGCGTACCCCGTGGAGGCGTACGTCTATGACTGGACCCGTACGGCTATCGCGCTGACCATTGACGGTGCAGCCGTCCCGGTGGACGCGAACAAGCTAGAGCTTTCCGGTGAGCGCGGCATGAAGACCGACCGGCGCTTTCTTCGTGGCAATGCCCTCAAGAAGTCGCCCGTGCGCTCCGCCATGCCGACGTATGAGGGGACGCTAGAGGGTGAGTTCACCTCAGACGCGCTCAAGGTCTATGAGGCGTTCCTAGCGGGCACGGTGGCGTCACTGGCCGTTGACTTTGAGGGCATCATTCCCGGCACGTCCATGCGCATTGAGTGCCCGGCAATCCAGTTCACGGGCGACAGTCCCGAAGCGTCCGTTGACGACGTGACCATGAGCGAACTTCCGTTCCGCGTGCTGGACCCCGGAGACGGCCGGTCGGCCATCAAGGTCACGTACGTGAGCCCCACACCGGGGTTCGTCCCTCCGGGCGAGTAGGCACCGACTCACGTGAGTCGGTGAGCTAAGGGGGCGAGGGTGGCAGGTTCGCGCTTCTCGGTTCAGGTAGAAGGCTTGAACCAACTCAAGAAGTCTCTTCGCCAACTCAAGGACAAGGACCTTTCCAAGAAGGTTCGTGAGGTCAACAAGGACGCTGCGGAGCTTGTGAAGCCGGATGCCCAACGGGGCGTTCCCCGGCACACCCGCACACCGAAGGACAACAAGCGGTACCGGCCCGGAAAGCTGGCCAAGTCGGTCAAGGTGGTGGCGTCTGCCAACTCCGCGAAGATCAAGGCCGGTACCGCTTCCCGCGCTCCGTACGCGGGGGCAATCCACTTCGGATATCCGAAGCGCGAGATTCGCCCGAACCGGTTCCTTTACCGGGCCATGGCTCGCAATAGCGAGAAGGTTTCCGAAACGTACGAGCGTGAGATTACCGCCGTACTCCGAGACAAGTTGGAGAGCTGAACTATGGGCAAGAAGAACGCTGCGGCTAACGGCAATCTCGGTGAGGTTCTGTCGCTGGATATCGACAGCCTTTCCATTGATGAGATCGAACTTATTGAAGACGTGATTGACGGCCCCCTTGACCAGCTTGCCAAGCCGGGCGCGCGAAAGGGCCGTCTTCTGCGGGCAATGGCCGTGGTCATCAAGCGGCGCGAAGACCCGAATTTCTCGGCGGAGGATGCGGGCAAGCTCCGCATTGAGTTCAAGCAGAAGCCGAAGGACCCTACCGCGCTCAGCGAGTAATCACGTGCGCGCGGCTGGTCGGCCATTTCCGGGGTCTTACCTGGACGGATGTTCGCGCGCTCTCGCTGAGGGACTTCAACACGCTGGCCGACCAGATGGTTGCGGACATTGAGGAACAGCAAAAGCAGGAACGGCGCGGCTATCGCGGACGTTCCGGGGGCCCGGTGCAGGGGGAGCGCCGGACCCCCGTCATGACCTGATTCTCACTCTGCGTATATCAAAACCCCCCGCCGGCATAGCCGCGGGATATACGCAGCGTAGCGACGGGGGGTTCTGGTGGCTAAGCCGATCACGATTACCTTGCTGGGTGATCTGGACGACTTGAGCCGTTCTCTCAATGAGGGAACGGCGGACGTGACCCGGTTTGCCGACCAGGTTGAGGACGCGCTTAGAGAAGCCACCGAAGAGGCTGGCCGACTGGGTGACGAGATATCCAGCGGGGCCGATGACGCCGGGGGCGCTCTCGACGGACTTGCCGACAAGTTCGGGGGTCTCGCGACCATTGCCGGTGCTGCGGTCGGTGCTGCCCTGGTGGCCGGTATCAGTGAGGCCATGGACCGGGAAGCCGGTAATGGTCTTCTTGCTGCTCAGCTTGGCGCTAATCCCGACGAAGCGAAGCGGCTGGGAGAAGCGGCAGGCGATATCTATTCGTCCGGCTGGGGCGAATCCGTGGCCGACGCGAATGAGGCTCTTAAGTCCCTGTGGCAACAGGGTCTCGTTCCTGCCGGGGCGACCGCCGATGAAATGGCGAAGATCGGCAAGAGCGCAATGGACGTTGCCAGCGTCCTAGGGGATGAAGTCGGCCCGACTGCAAATGCGGTCGGAACGATGATGAAGAACGGCCTTGCCAAGAATGCCGATGAGGCAATGGACGTTCTTGTTGCCGGAACTCAGCGGGGCGCAAACAAGGCCGGTGACCTACTCGACACGTTCAATGAATACAGCGTCCAGTTCAAGAAAGTCGGTCTTGACGGCAAGACCGCAATGGGCCTGATTCAGCAGGGTCTACAGGGCGGAGCGCGCGACGCTGACACGGTGGCGGACGCCATCAAGGAATTCTCCATCCGTGCCATTGACGGCAGCGCGACCACCATTGACGGATTCAAGGCAATCGGTCTGAACGCCGATGACATGCGCGACAAGATTGCGGCTGGTGGCCCGGCAGCACAGGAAGCCCTAGGGCTCACGCTGGACAAGCTACGGGCCATCAAAGACCCGGCGGAGCGGAGCGCGGCGGCAGTCAATCTCTTCGGTACGAAGGCCGAAGACATGGGAGATTCGCTGTACTCCCTGAACGTCGATACCGCCGTTGACGCGCTGGGGAAGGTGGACGGTGCCGCGAAGGCGGCAGGCGACACCATGCACGACAATGCGTCTCAGAAGATCACTGCCTTTTGGCGGGGGCTCCAGACGCTTGCCGTTGACGTGATCGGCGGAACGGTGCTGCCTGCCGTCGAAGGCATGGCGGACAAGCTAGCCACGCTCGCCGGATGGGTGGAACGCAACAGGACACCCCTTCTCACCGTGGCCGGTGTCATCACTGCCGTCGTACTTCCCGCGCTGATTCAGTGGGGCCTTCAGTCCGTCATTTCCGGCGCTAAGGCGGTCGGTGCCTGGATCACGTCGGCAACGTCGGCCACGGGCTCAGCGGCAACCCAAGTCGCTGCCTCATGGTCGGTGGTCGGCGGATGGCTCAAGGCAGGCGCTCAGGCCGTCATTTCCGGCGCAATCGTGGTCGGCCAGTGGATAGCCGGTGCGGCGGCTGCCGTCGTGAACGGCGCAATCATGGTCGCTCAGTGGGTGCTCATGGGGACTCAGTCCATGATTCAGGCTGCCCGCATGGCTGCCGCGTGGCTTCTGGCCATGGGTCCCATTCCGCTGATCATCGCTGCGATTGTCGGGCTTGCCCTTCTCATCTGGCAGAACTGGGACAAGATCAAGGAATGGACCGGAGCGGCCTTTGACTGGGTGTGGGAAAAGGTCAAGGGAGTGTTCGCGTGGCTCAAGGATCTGTTCCTGAACTTCACCGGACCGGGCCTCTTGATCAAGCATTGGGACACCATCAAGACCAAGACGGCCGAGGCGTTCCTATGGGTGCGGGACAAGGCGAAAGCCGGACTTGACGCGGTCATTGGATTCTTCCGGGACCTGCCCGGCCGAATCCTCGGGTACGTCGGCAAGGTTGGCGGTGCTGCCGCCGATATCGGACGCGCCATCATCGACAAGCTAGGGCAGGGGCTTTCCAAACTGGCCAGCTTCGGTCAGAACATCGGCGCTGCCGTCGCGCGCGGAATCAAGTCCGCTATCAACTCGCTTATCGACCTACTCAACTGGGCAATCCCGGACCGCATCGGAATCGGCCCGGTGGGCGTAGACCTGCCGAAGAATCCCATTCCGAAGATCCGTGCCATGGGTGGCGCCGCTGGCGGCTGGACGCGGGTAGGCGAGCGTGGACCCGAAGAGGTCTACCTACCGGGCGGTTCCCACGTGGTCCCGAACCATGCCGCCCGGAATACCCCCGGCGTGACGGTCAACGTGACCAGCAACGCCGACCCGTTCGCAATCGGGCGCGAAGTGGCATGGGCTCTTCGGGTCGCGCCCCGGTAGGCACTGACTCACGTGAGTCGGTGGTGTAACTCAAGAGGGGGAATCCATGGCGGAGTTGGACGACTGGACATGTGAGTACAACGGGCTTGTCATCGGGTCGCCCGACTCCGCCGTATCCCTTGCGGCCGTTGACGGTCTGCTCTCGCTGCCCGACATGCGAACGGCGGACCTCACCCTTGTGCAGCGCCATGGGCTCTATCCCGGAGACGACTACATGAGCGGACGTGCCGTGACGCTCACGCTTGAGGTTTACGGGCGGACCCGCGCGGAGTTCACGGAAGCCCTGAGCGCCGTTTACGCGGCCTTCGGGCCAGCCGACAGGGAGAAACCCCTACGGTTCCGTTTCCCCGGCGTAGGGGGCGACCGGACGGCCTTCGTGAACGTCCGCCCGCGCAAGCGGTCGGCCCCCCTTGACCTCAACTTCGCCTACCACGTGTGCAACGTGGTGGTCGAACTGTTCGCCACCGACCCGTATATCTACGGCGATGCGCTGATTTCCATGAGCCTTTCAAGCCCGTGGGAAGGGTCAGACCCCAAGCTCAGGTTCCGGCAGGTGGGTTCCGTGCCCGCGCTTCCCGTGATCGCGCTGGACAACGCCAAGAACATTGTGCTGACGGACGAAGTGACCGGGGCCTATTTCGGGCTTACCTACGGAGGCAACGTCACCATCGACAGTGCCGCGCAAACGGTCGTGAGCGATGCGGGCAACCACTTTGAGGACCGGATCACTCCGGGCTCTACGTGGCCCGAATACGGGTTTGGCGACCACCGACTAACCCTTACCAGTGAAGCAACAACGCGAGCGACGGTGGCTGAGTTCACCTGGCGGAACAGGTGGGTGTGATGACCGGCGCTGCATACTCCGTCGTCCAGACGGACCTAAAGACCGGTGACGTAGTGGCTGAGCTACCCGTCACCGGAATTCAGTTCACACACTCCCTGAACGCTTCCGGCACGGCTACCGTGGGAATCCCGCTCTTTGCTCCGGAAGCCGACCCCGAATCACTTGCGCCCGGCGTAAGCGGGCTTGCCATCCTGCGGGACGGTACGCCGGTATGGGCAGGGATTCTCTGGGCTCTCGCTGCCGACATTGCGGCTGGAACACTCGTGCTCAGCGCGTCCGGCTATCACTCCCATTACCAGGGGCGGCACTTCGTCAACGGCTGGACGGCGAGAAGTCTGGAACAGGCGGACATCATCAAGGCGTGGTTCGCCTACTTCAACGCCGACAACGGCATTGGCACAGACACCAGCCTGATAACCAGTACCGGGCACAAGCGAACAACGGTGTGGACCCGGTACGAACTCAAGAATGCCGCCGAAGCGATTGAGGAACTGGCCGACAACATCGGCGGTTTCAACTTCCGCTACGTGCCGTACTGGGTGACGGCCGGTAAGAAGGTGGGGCACCGCTTCGTCATGACGGACCGTTCCGGCGTGACGGCATCCCACGTGCTGACGCACCGCGTGAACTGCAACGTGACCGGCGTCAGCTATGACAGTACGGCCCTTTGCACGGTGGCCTACGCGACCGGCGCGGACAAGGGCAACGGGGAAAAGCTGGTCGGCATCTTCGAGAACCCCTCACTTGCCGCCCGGATGCCTGAGCGCGTCATGGTCGGCTCATACACCGACGTGAAGGAAACACAGACGCTCATAGACAAAGCACAAGCCACCATCAACGCCGGGGCGGTGCCCGTCGCTATTCCGGAACTGACGCTCTACCCCGGGCAGTTCGGCCCTCTTGATTTCGTGCCGGGCGATGTGACGGCCATCGACATTGACGCCGGATACGTCGCGCTCTTTGACGAATTCGTTGTGACCGAATGCGCAACCACGGTGGACGTGAACGGAAGCGAAAGCATCAAGCTCGCTCTAGCGAGTAAGGAACTGTGGAGCAATGCCAACCCAAGCTAATGCCGTACCCCCGTCCCTCGTGAATGAGATAGCCGAACTCAAGCGCCGCATGACGGCCATTGAGCGGGCCCCTGAGCCGACCACACAGTTTGACCGGTATCCGGCCGTTGAGTGGGCCGCTCAGGGGCGACCGGCGGTAGGCGGGAACGTCTGGTCGTCCGTGAGTATCGCCAACGCAACCGGGCTCGCATTCGATCGGGTGGAATGCAAGTTCATTACCGACTTCCTTACCCCTGGCAAGCGCGAAGCGGAAGTGCGCCTAGCCACCTTCCGGCACACCGGCAAGGCTGAACGGGAAATCGTCAGCGCGTCCGCCGTTCTGAACCTCACCGGTCTGGCGAACCGCACCGTGGGAGTTGTGGTCATGCGCTGGGTACACGGCATCCCGTACGGCTGGGATTACGCGGACGACACGACGATTTACACCATTGAGCTACAGCACCGATACAAGACCGGTCCGGAGAACTACACCCCCGGCACGGTGGACGTATTCACCTTCTTCAAGCCGACCAACAAGAGCGCTCCGGGAACCGGTGGGCCCCTGGAAATGCCCAACAACACCAACTACGAAACCATGGTCCTGCCAAAGTCCCGCCCCAATGTCGGGGCAGGCTGGATCACCATTCCGGAACTGGTCAGCGAGAACACGCGCTACGGCGCATACAGCATTTCCCCCATGCACTACTGCGTGGGACTGCCGCAATCCCGCATCCCCGAAGCCAATGAGAACGGCTGGGCATGGATCAAGGGGAGCGGTGCCCAGTGGGGCCGTGACCCCGATATCACGGAACCGTACTTCGGCGTCTAGGGGGTGACTGATGGACTTTGCCCGACTCTACGGAACGGCGGAAATCGTCGTCCCCCTTCTCATATTCCTGGCCGTCTCGCTGCGGAAGCTCCGCACCGGCATGGAAGCGTCATGGAAGGAAGAGGCGGAAGCGTACCGAAGCAAGGTTGAGCGACAGTCGCAAGAGCTAGCCGCACTTCACGCCGAAGTGCGCGCACTGCGGAGCGAGAACGCAGAGTTGCGCGCTCAGATTGCGGAACTACTGAACCGCTGACCCGACCACCAACCGGCCACCGACTCACGTGAGTCGGTGGCCTTTCTCATGCTCAAGGGGGATGCCTTGCCGCTCGCGCTGCCTGCCGAGATTCCTACCGTCACCGTTCACGGCACCTACCTGGGGCCGGACGGCCGACCACTGGCCGGAACGGTCACCTTCTCCGCTCCGTCCATGCTGGTCTTCGCGGACTCCGATGTATTCGTTGCCGGTCCCGTCGTGTCCACGTTGGACGAGAACGGGCGCTTTCAGGTGACGCTACCGGCGACCAATGCCCCCAACATGCAGCCGACCGGTTGGGCCTACGTCGTCAAGGAGAACCTTTCCGGCGTCATCGGCGGACGCACATTCAGCGCGCTACTGCCCAAGGAAACGCCGGACGTTGACCTAGCCGACATTGCGCCGACCGACCCGGCCACACCCAACTATGTGCCGGTGGCCGGATCGCAGATATTCACCGGCAGCGCCGCCCCTGTGTCCGCGCTGGGGCGTGACGGCGACTTCTACACGCAGTACGACACCCGAACCCTTCTGGGGGTCACGTCCACCACGGTCACAATGTGGACCCGTGCGGCAGGCTCATGGGCCAAGGTTGGTGACGCGATACGCGGGGCCGCGTGGTACGTCAACACCACATCAACCCCCAGCACCGACACGAAGGTTGGCGACTTTCTTCTAAGGGCCGACACGGGTGACGTGTGGCAGCGCGATGCGTCCGGCTGGGGTAGCCCCGTGATGAACCTCAAGGGACCCAAGGGGGACACCGGAGCGACCGGCGTTCAGGGCCCGAAGGGTGACACCGGGGCGGACAGCACCGTTCCGGGCCCGGAGGGTCCCCAGGGTCCGCCCGGCCCCGAAGGTCCCGAAGGTCCCGAAGGCCCCCAGGGTCCGAAGGGTGACCCCGGTACGGGCTCAGTCAACAGCGTGAACGGTGACCTAGGCCCGGAAGTTGTGCTAGGCGCTGCCGACGTAGGGGCCGTGCCTGCCGCCGAGAAGGGCTCAGCGGGCGGTGTGGCCACGCTGGACGGTTCGGCCAAGGTTCCAGCCGCTCAGCTACCCACGGGGCTTGTGACGGCCGTTAACGGCAAGGCCGGACCTTCGGTGACGCTCGCTGCCGCCGATGTGTCCGCGCTTGCCGCGAGTGCGCGCGGTGCAGTCAACGGCGTTGCCTCACTGGACGGTTCCGGGAAGGTGCCGACGGCTCAGATTCCGGCTGTCACTGGCGGAGCGAAGAACGCATGGACCCCCCAAGCTCTCGGGTTTGAGGCGTGGTCCGTGGACCCTGCCGCCGTAGCCAATCCGACCGCGAAGGCCGCCGTGGTCGGTCGTGTCTACCTGAGCGGAATCAACATCACGGAATCCACGCAAGTAAATCGGGTGGTCATCTTCGCCCGTGGCTGGGGCGGCTCTTCCCTCATTCCGGGTGCCCGGTTCTATGCGGGCATCTACAGCGAGGCCGGAACGCGCGTCGCCACATCCGGGCAGGTGTCCAACCTTCCGGCTGCCGGACAGATCACCGGCACCGCACCGGGGGCGAAAAACAACCACATTGGCGCGGTACCCATTCCGCTGACGGGAACCGCGACCCTTTCCCCCGGACGGTACTGGGCGGCATTCCTGGTCTCTGCCGGGTCATCAACCGATTTCTACTACATGCACATTCAGAACGAGTCTCCGAGTAACCCCGGAAACTTCTTCCTCGGCAGTGCCTTTCAGCGGCACTGGTGCATTGCAAGCGGCCAGTCCTCACTACCGACCACCGTGAATCAGTCCACGGGGGAAGTCGGCTTGGACCCCGCAATCATGGCGCTTGCCATGGTCTGACCACCGACTCACGTGAGTCGGTGACCCTGCCCCGACCCGGAACGCCGGGCGGGGCTTTCTCATGGGAGGAAACACGCATGGCACGATTCAGCGGCGCGAAGTGGCGACCCATTCCGCGCAACTACACCAAGGGCGGTCAGAAGTCCGTTCGCGGCGTGGTTATTCACATCATGGACGGCACCCTTGCTGGTACGGATTCCTGGTTCCGCAACAGTGCGGCGCGGGCATCTTCCCACTTCGGAACCGGTCGGAACGGTGGCCTGTACCAGTGGGTTGACACGGCCGACCGTGCATGGGCTCAGGCAGGCGGAAACACGGATTGGCTGAGTATTGAGAACGAGGGGCGCGGGGGTGACTCCCTCACGTCTGCACAGCTTGACCGATGTGCCGAAGTGCTCGCGTGGGCCCACAAGGTTTACGGGGTGCCGCTCTCGCTCACTGTCAGCACCACGGGGCGGGGGCTTGGCTACCACGGCATGGGCGGTAGCGCGTGGGGCGGACACCCCAACTGCCCCGGCAGCAAGGTCATTGCCCAGCTTCCGGAAATCGTCAAGCGCGCGAAGGCGCTTGCCGGTGCCGGTAGCGGCTCCGCTGGCAACACGTACACCGTGGCATCCGGCGACACCCTGTCCGGAATCGGGGCCAAGCTGGGTATCCGCTGGCAGAACCTTGCCAGCCTGAACGGCATCAAGGCCCCGTACATCATCCGTCCGGGTCAGCGGCTCACCACCAGCAAGCCCAAGCCGAAGTACCAGCCTTTCCCCGGTGCCGACTGGTTCAAGAAGAACCCCCGTAGTGCCATCGTCACGGCCATGGGCAAGCGGCTGGTGGCTGAGGGGTGTTCCGCCTACCGGTCCGGTCCCGGCCCCCAGTGGACGAACGCCGACCGCGAGAGCTTCCGCAAGTGGCAGCGCAAGCTAGGGGACGCGCCTGTCTACTGCGACGGCTGGCCCGGAAAGAAGCAGTGGGACGCGCTCAAGGTGCCCCACGTGTGATCACGCTGGGTTAGAACCGCGGAAGTCCCTATGTCCGATTCTGCCCGGGTTAGCCGGATGCCGGCCCCGGGCCCTTTTTCACGCAACGTAACGAACAAGGAGAGACACGCATGACCTTCGCCAAGGAGCACGCAACCCGCCTGTACGCGGTCCTGGTGGCCGTTCTCGCACTGGTCGCGCACTACGTGCCGTCGCTGCCGCTTGCGCTCATTCTGGGTGTCGCTGCGGCCGTTCTCGGTACCGGTGAGGCAGTGCAGCGCGTAGAGAACGGCAAGACCGTTGACGCGCTTGAGACTGCCGGAATCGTCGCCCGGCACCGCAAGCCGTAAGGCAGGCAACCCCGGCGCTCCCGTGGTTAGGGAAGAGCCCCTAGCCACGGGAGGTAAGCCCCATGGGATACCCGAACATTGCCCTTATCGGCCGTGCCCGATCCGGAAAGGACACGATTGCGGCACGGCTGATAGGCCGGTATGCCTACACGCGAATTGCATTCGCTGACCCGCTCAAGGAAATGACCTTGAGTGTTGACCCGATCGTTGCCTATGAGCCATCCGGATACGGCCCCTTGCCGACCCGGCTGAGCGCCGTTGTGCAGCGCTACGGCTGGGAGCGCGCCAAGGAACGGTTCCCGGAAGTCCGGCGCACCCTGCAACGCTCCGGGCAGGCGGTACGCGACCAGGAAGCCGGGCACTGGCTCAGTCTCGCGCTGGACAAGGTGACCGTGGCCGACACATGGAACCTGCCCGTGGTGGTCACTGACTGCCGGTACCCGAACGAAGCGGAAGCCCTCAAGGCGCGCGGTTTTCGGCTGGTCAGAGTGCTTCGCCCCGGTGCTGCCGGGGCCGTTCCGCCTCACGAGAGTGAGACGGCCCTAGACGGCTACCCGACCGACGTGAGCATTGCCAATACGGGCACGCTCTCAGACCTCAACGCCCTTGCTGACGCTCTGGTTTGACCCTGCGTCGGTCGAACTTTTTTGCCCCCTATCTGCATCGGTGCAGGTAGGGGGCTTCTCGTGTTTCTGGACCACCGACTCACGTGAGTCGGTGCCTTGCGTGCACGCGCGCGCGTGTGTAAGTTCTCGTTCCGCAAGGCCCCGCAGGGAGCGGGGCCGAAGGGGGGAACGAACAGTGAGCGGCTACACCATCAAGTACAACCGCACCACGAACCACATTGATGGGCTCACCGTTCGGACCACTGGCGGTGGCAAGGACATGGGCGACCACGTCTCCTACTACGCCGAGAATGCTTGCGGGTCGCTGACCCGGTACCGCTTCGCTCAGGGCGCTACGTACGCCACGCTGGCCGAAGCTCTTGAGGCTGCCCGCAAGGGTGGGCGCAAGCTCTGCAAGACCTGTGAAAAGGCCGCTGAGGCGCAGATTGCCGCCGACGCCGAGAAGACGAAAGACGAGGGGGCCCGCGTGGCTGGAAAGCTCAAGCTCAATGAGGTTCGCGGAGACATTCGCATCGGCAGTGCCACCGGTAGCGGCGGGGTGCCGCACGCCATCAAGGAGACCACCGACAAGGGGAACGTGCCCTACTGCTCCGCGAAGCTCAAGAACCCGCTTCGTAGCTGGGGCCCCGCTCTTGAGCAGAACCCGAACCTTGAGCTTTGCGCGGGTTGCAGCAAGCACGTTCCCACCGGCCCCGTGACTGTCTCGGCAACGGATGTTGAGATTCCCGGACTTGGCCGCACGATTCCCGCTACAGTGATCACGCCGGTTGACGCCGACACCACCGAAGAGAAGACGGAGAAGGACACCATGGCCGCGAAGACGACGATGGACAAGGCCGCTCAGGAAAAGGCCGCTGAGGAGATTCGGGCGGACATTGAGCGCCTGCCGTCTCTGATCGCTGAGGGCAAGGACGATTCCGCAAAGGAACTGACCGAAGAAATCGGCAAGGCTATTCCGAAGATCACCGGCACCGGCGCGGCTGCCATTAAGGCCAAGCTCCGCGCTGAGCTGGAGAAGGCGGAGAAAGACGCCAAGAAGGCGAAGGCCGACAAGGACAAGGCCGACAAGGCTGCCAGCAAGGAAGTTGTGGTCAGCAAGGAAACCAGCCTTGAGGCGACTCTTAAGGACGCGGTCATTCAGGACCTTGTCAAGAAGGGTCAGGAGCAGGTTAAGACGCTTGCGGTCAGCAAGTTCAAGGGTGGCCACCAGATTGCGGAAATCATCCTTGATATCCGCACTCAGATTCTCAACAAGAACGGTCACCCGGACCTGAACGCCGAGACGGACGCGGCGAAGAAGAACACCACGAAGGTCTTTGACGGTCTGCTTGAGGGTCTGCCCGAAGAGGGTGAGGACGAAGCGGCCGACGCTATCCGCGCGGAAGTGGACAGCATTAAGAAGAGCTACCGCAACGCCATCAAGGACGTGCGCGCGCTCTACCTCCGGTCGCTGGACAACTCGCCGGAAGAGGCGAAGAAGTACGCCTATGCCCTTGAGGCGCACCCGGACAAGAAGCCGTCTGAGGCCGTGGCGGAATTCCACGGATACGAACTCCGCACCCGCGCCGAAATCGCCAAGGCGGACCGGGAGCGCAAGGCCCTTGAGAAGAAGAAGGTTGAGGATGCGGTCAAGGCCGGTGAACTCTCCGAGGAAGAGGCGGCCGAAGCGCTGAGTGAGGGTGGCGCGGAGGAGAAGACCCCCAAGGAAATGCGCGCCGCTTTCGTCAAGCGCATGACCAACTCTTTCAAGAAGCAGGTCAAGGAAATCAAGACCATTGAGAACGCCGAAGAGCAGGAAGAGGCGCTGGACGAACTGACGGCCCTTCTCTCCGCGCTCCGTAAGGAACTCAAGGCGCAGGCGTAAGGATCGGCAGGCCAGCCGCCCGCCCCACACGGGGCGGGCACTGAACCCCCGGACTCTCACAGAGGGTGCCGGGGGTTTCGGCTTTCGGGGCACTGACTCACGTGAGTCGGTGGCCTGCCCCCCTCGGGCCCCTGATTGCCCGCCTGAGCGTTTTCTAGCCCCATCCGGCCCCCGTGGTCGGGCGGGGCTCTCTTATGCCCGCAGACGGCCGCACAGGGGCTCTCAAGGGCCTGGCAACCCTCACGCTCCCCCGTAGGTGACAGAACACCTACCCGAAGGGGGCACGCCCGTGGGGCGCGTACGTACGATTCAGCGCGGCGGCAGCCGCTTCTACATTCACCCGGAGCGACCGGAGATCAAGGCACCCGGCGTCACGTCCGTGGTGTCCATGCTTCCGAAGCCGTTCCTGAACTTCTGGTACGCGCGCATGACGGCCGAACTCGCCGTTGATTCCCTGCCGTTCGTGGCGCAGATGGCTGAGCGCGACCGACAGGGGGCGATTGACTACCTCAAGGGGGCAGCGCGCCGGTACACAAAGATTCGTGCCGACGTAGGCAGCGACGCGCACGACCTGTTTGAGCGCATGGCCCGGGGTGAGTACGTGGGCAGGGTCCACCCGGACCTTGAGCCGTACCGCGTCAACTTCGCGGCGTTCCTCGCTGCGGTGAACCCTGAGCTAGTGCGCGCCGAAGACGTGGCATGGAGCGACGCGCACAACTACGCCGGAAGCTTTGATGCCGTACTCCGCGTATGGCTGGACGACGACGGCAAGCCGACTCCCGACCGGTCCGGTACGCCGCATCTGCTCATGGCCGACTGGAAGACCAGCAAGGACACATACCCGGACGTGGCGCTACAGATGAGCGCCTACGCCAATGCCGACCGGATCATTGCGCCGGACGGAACGAGTGAGCCCATGCCGGAATTCGACGGTGCGGCCGTACTGCACATCACCCCGGAACTGTGGGCCTTCAAGCCGGTACGGATTGACGCCGAAGTGTTCTCGTTCTTCCTGGCACTTCGACGCGTCTTCAACTGGGACCGCGAGGTTTCCAAGACGGTCATTGGCCGCGCGATTGCCAAGAGTGCCACGGGTCTTGTGACAGGCACTCAGCGCCGGGCGAAGTAGTCCCGGCAACCCCCGCGCTCTAGGCCAAACAGAAGGGGCGGATACAAGGTTGACCCCACCGACTCACGTGAGTCGGTGACTGGCGGTCCCTTGAGTTCGCCCCTCTTTCATCCCGCAACAAAGAGGAGCAGACGCGCATGTCGCTACTGACCATTTTCGAGACCGACCCGGACGCCAAGCCCAAGCCCAAGCAGACGTTCAGCGATGACACCGTGGGCCGTTTCCACTCTGGTCGGCAGGTGGACGACGTTCCTGAGGCGCTTTCGGAGTGGCGCATCACTACCGGAGACCCGGAGGTTGCAAAGGTGGTCGCTCAGCTCTTCGGAGGTGAGCCCATCGAGACCGATTCGACCGGTGAGAACTTCATTGACGTGTTCACCGACCGTGAGACGGTGCCGGTCATCCTTGACGGCCCCGACGCGATTTACGCGGATATGAAGCTGTGGAACCGCAACAAGCTGGTTCATCACTGTGACGGCACGGTCTTTCTCTCTCCGGATGAGCGGAAGGGCAAGCCGTGCCACTGCCCGGAACTCTTCGCTGAGCGAAAGGCGGCAGCGAAGGACTTCATGGGACCGGCCCCGTCCATCACCATCACGTTCCGGCTGGCGGATGACCCGGAGCTTGGCAAGTTCAAGTTCCAGTCCGGCAGTTGGGTCATGGCGAGCGTTCTTCACGAGTATGAGAACGACCTTTCCGCCGTTGACGGCCCGGCGCTGGCTGAACTCACCCTTGAGCTTGTGGAGTACACCATCAAGAAGGGCAAGAACAAGGGCCGGAACGTCAGCTACTACAAGCCCGTAATCAAGGTGCTCAAGAGCTACAACGACGCCATTGCGGATGAGCGGTAAAGCCCATGGTGAAGCTCGACCAGGGCGGCGCGCGCAACTGGGCTCAGGAACTCAAGGGGGCGGCTGATGAAACCGTTCGGTCGCCCCTTTGGGAATTCCCGCCCGATGCGCGTAAGGCGGTAATTCACGAAAGGCGAAGGCGCTTCGGCGTGCATGATGACGAGGGGTACGACATTGGGTAAGCGCGGCGTGGTCACGGATTACGCCGGGGAAGAGCTATACCCCGGTGATCTCATCAACTACGCGGCCCGGCAGGGGAATCGCGTGCGCGTGTCCGACGCAATCATTGAGCGCGTCACGGCCGTTCTGGTGGACGGCAGGCTACGGCCCATGCTCAAGGTGCAGCCCACCGGCACAGAGAGCGGGTTTGCGAAGCGCCGGACCATGCGCGCCGAGTGGATCAGTGCGGAACACGCGCGGCTGATCATGGCCAACGGCGGACACGAAGACGACTGACGACGGACCACAAGGGCCGGACGGTTCCCTACGCGGGCACTGTCCGGCCCTTTCGTGTGTCGGCACCGACTCACGTGAGTCGGTGGGAAGGGGAGGAATGGAGAGCAAGATTACGGCCGACGCTGGCCCGGCACTGGGGGACCTTCGGCGCATGGGGGAGGGTGACACGGTATGGCTGAGCCCCGGAGCGGCCCAACGGGGCGACTGGGGGCGGTACTTGAGTGCCTGCCTTGCTGCGGTCAACCGTGGTGCTGACGTTCGGTGGTGCCGACGTGGCTAACCCGAACAAGGTCAAGGGGACTCAGTGGGAATCGGATGTGCGCAATTACCTGAACGCTGAGCTTGGGCTAGTTGATGAATACGGGAAGTTCCTTGATCCGTTCGACGCACACAATGTGCGCCGACCGGCACAAGAGGGTGCCGCCGACGTAGGCGACGTGCACGCGGTGCCCTTCGTACTTGAGTGCAAGAACGTGAAGCGCGCCAGCGTCCCAACCTTCCTGCGGCAAGCGGAGATTGAGGCACGGCACGCCGGATTCCCGTACGGGGTCGCCGTAGTCAAGGTGCATCGGCTCAACGTTCGGCGCGGGAAGGTGTACGCGGGAGTTCGGACATGGACCCGCGTACGTCTCGCGCTGGGCATGGGTACGCGGGAGTTTGCAGAACGCTACGCGTTCACGCCCTCGCTCCGGGGGCTCGATACGGGGCGCTGGTACATGGCCACGGAGCTTGAGCCCTTCGCCCGACTCCTTGCCGACGTGCGGGCCCTTCGTCACGCACGGTGAGAACCGCGGAAATGCCGGCAACGGGTGTACGTGGGCGAAACGGACATGCCGGGCCCCGCGGAACGGACACAGAGTGACGGGCTGATCTGAGCAACCTTCGCGCTCAAGGGCGAGTGAACGAAGGAGAAGCAAGGAATGAAGTTCGCTCAGATACTCGCCCGATTCACAGACGTAACCGAACAGAACGATGGGGGTTACCTCGCGCTCTGCCCGGCACACAAGGACTCTCGCCCGTCGCTTCGGGTATGGCGGGGGGATGACAACAAGGTCCGGATCACGTGCCGGGCAGGGTGCCCAACTCAGGATGTGATCAATGCCGTTCGGCTCACGTGGTCAGATCTGTTCGACGCCACCGGCCCCGGTGCAACGGTCCCCAGCAAGCGCCCGACCCTGGTAGGCCCCGGACCAACGGCCGCGCTTGCCGCCTACGTTGACCAGTCGGCTGAGTGGCTGCATGATCCTGCCTCTCAGGTGGGGACTCAGGCGCTTGCCTACGCGGCTCAGCGGTTCGGGGTGGACCAGGAGCTTGCCGCCGAACTCCGGCTTGGGGCCGATGATGGGTTCGGCGTTCCCAACTTCCCCTACCGGGCACGGGCGTTCACCCGGTTTCCCCGGCTGACCGTTCCCCTTCTCGACTTCAACGGCGTGGCCCGTGGTCTACAGGGGCGGGACCTGAGCGGGGGGTGTCCGGGCCGGTGGGTGTCGCTGCGCAACCCTGAGGGGGCACGGTGGGCCCCGTACGGCGCTCTGAGGGGCCAGGGTGGCTACGGGGTCACCATCGTCTCTGAGGGGCCCGGAGACGGCCTTACAGCCGTTGCCGTGGGGTATGACGCCGTGGTCATTCGGGGGGCCGCTCTCGCCGGAAGCCCTGAGCTACTGGCGGAACTTGCCGAAGGGCTCAGGGGCACTCAGGTAATCGCTGCCGGTGACAACGACGATGCCGGGCAGCGTTTCAACCGTGCGCTTGCCGCTGGACTCAAGCCCTTCGGAATCGAGGTATACGCGCTCCCCGTTCCCAACACCGGGGATGACCTCACCGATTGGCGCGAGCGGGACGCGCACGGATTCCCCTTCGCACTTCACCGCGCGGTCAAGTCGGCCCGGCTGGTACTGAGTTCGGACGACGACAAGGCGGAAGCCGTCTCCGCCGAACTCACCGACCGCACCGGCACGGACGTGGTGACCCGCGACGAAGGCACGGAAGCGGCGCGCATCCTCGCTGGACTCATCAACCGGTACGGCGAGAGCGACGCCATGAACGCTCACGCACTGGTGGCGTGGTCGGACGGCTGCATTCGCTACGCACCGGGGCTTGGCTTCTACGTGTGGAACGGCCGCGTATGGGAACGGTCGGAAGTCCGCGTGCGGCAGGAGATTCACCGCATGGGGGCCGCTCTCGTTCTCGCTGGCGAGACTCAGAAGGCACGCGGATTCACCATGACCACGCGCATTGACGCTCTCATGACGGAACTGCGCAGCGTGCCGACTGTGCACGTGGACGCTGCCGAATTCGACAACCGGCCGGACCTGTTGAGCTTCAAGAACGGCACGGTGAATCTCCGCACCGGAGAACTCCGACCGCACGACAAGCGCGACATGCTCACGTACCGGCTTGACCTGAATTACCGGCCGGATGCCGAGTGCCCGCGCTGGGAACAGTTCATCGCGGAAATCTTCCCCACCGACCCGGAATTGCCCGCGTACTTTCAGCGGCTCATCGGCTACGGAATCACCGGCAGCAACGCCGAACAGTGCTTCTGTGTCGCGTGGGGGAAGGGAGCCAACGGCAAGAGCGTGGCGACGGACACCCTTACGGCCGTCTTCCGGGCCATCAGCCGGACCACTCCCTTTGCGACGTTCGAAGAGAAGCCGTCCGGGGGAATCCCCAACGACCTTGCGGCACTGAGGGGTTCACGTCTCGTCATGGCGTCTGAGGGTGAGAGCGGCAAGCCCATGTCGGAAAGCGTGCTCAAGCGCGTAACCGGCAAGGACGAAGTGGCCGCAAGGTTCCTGCGGCAAGAGTTCTTCACGTTCAAGCCGACGTTCCTTCTGATCCTCGCAACCAACCACCGGCCAAAGTTCAAAGGTCAGGATGAGGGACTTTGGCGACGGGTCAAGCTCTTGCCCTTCACGCGCTGGTTCGCACCGCACGAGCGGGATTACGGCCTTGACGCCAAGCTCATGAAGGAAGCCGAAGGCATTGCCGCATGGGCGGTTCGCGGGGCCGTCGAGTGGTACCGGGGCGGACTGCAAGACCCCGACATCATCACCAGGGCCAGCAACGAATACCGCAAGACCAGTGACGCGCTCGCCGGATTCTTCCCCGGTGTTCTTGAGGCGTGCGACGAATCCAACGTCATGAACGGCAACGACGCATTCAATGCCTACTTGGATTGGTGCGAAGCGGAGAACCTGCCGCAAAAGGAAAGGTGGACCCGACGCACCTTCTACGGCGCACTTGAGGAGCGAGGGGTAACCCGCGTGATCAAGCGAGCGGGTGTGGCTCTCGCTGGCATCCGACTGGCGGAATCCGCCCCGGACGGCCCCGGCATTTTCAGCAACTAACCCACACCCAAGCAGACCACCGACTCACGTGAGTCGGTGGTCTGTCGTGCTTTGAGGGGGCGCGCACATGCGGACCTATCGACACCCGATTGCCGGTGACGTGGTGAACATTCACGTTCCCGAGACGACCGAAGACCTAGACGAATTCACCCGCTGGGCTCAGCGCGCAAATGAGCGCGGGCCAATCGCACTGGACACGGAAACCAGCGGGCTTGACGTGTTCAGTGACGGCTACCGCCTTCGCACGGTCCAGTTTGGCGACGCTGACGAAGCGTGGGTCATTCACTGGGAGCGCGGGGGCCACTTCCGGCACGCTGCCGCTCAGGTGCTCCGCAAGGCTCGCCGGTTCCTGATTCACAACGCTTCCTTTGACTGGCTGGTGTTGGACCGGCACGCGGGCATTGCGCTGGAAGACCTAGCGCCACGCACCCGAGACACGCGCGTAATGGCTGCCCTTGTGGACCCCCGGCAACCCCAGGAAGGGGGCATTGGGACGGCCCTCAAACCCCTGTCGGCGTACTACGTGGACCGGACGGCCCCGGACACTCAAGGGGACCTCACAGCAGTCTTCCGGTCGCTGGGGCTCACGAAGGCCAACGGTTTTGCCCGCATCCCGCTGGACCACCCCACCTACAACTTGTACGCCGGTCTTGACGTGGTGTTCACGGCCCGGCTTGAGCCGTACCTATCCGCTGAGCTTAGGCGGCTGGGGGTCCGGTCCCGGCTGGTGGACTACGAACACGAAATATCCCGTATCTGTGCGCACATGCAGCGCCGGGGGCTCATTCTTGACGTGCCGTTCACGCACGAACTTGATGCCGCTCTCAGCGCGGATGCAACAGAGAACGCCGGTGTTGCCGCGCGGTACGGGGTCGATTCGGTCAACTCCAACAAGCAGATTGCGGAAGCGCTCACCGGTATGGGGGAGACGCTGACGGAACGGACGGCAGGCGGGGCCGTCAAGGTGGACAAAGCCGTATTGCTCGCGCTTGCTGACATGGACTTGCAATGGAAGCGGCTAGGAATCCGGACCCCTAACCCGCTGGCCGAAGCAATCTTGAAAAGCAAGCGTGCGGGCAAATGGCGCTCAGCGTATGCGGAGACGTTCCTAGAAACGGTGGACTCATCCGGCAGGGTGCACCCCTTCGTGAATTCACTAGCCGCACGCACGGGACGTATGAGTGTCACGCGCCCGGCACTTCAAACACTGCCGTCATCGGATCAGATGATCCGGCGTTGCCTTCTCGCCGACGAAGGTCACGTCATGGTCAGCACCGACTTTCAGGCCGTTGAAATGCGAGTGCTCGCCGCATTGGCGGACGTGCGCCGGATGAAAGACGGCTTTCAGTCGGGCGGTTCGGATTTCGACATTCACATGTTCACGGCTCAGCTCATCAAGGGCGAAGGAGCCACCGACAAAGACCGCAAGCTCTTCAAAGGTGCGGGATTCGGAAAGGTCTATGGGGGCGGCATTTCCACGCTGGCCAGGCAGACCGGTGCCAGCGAGGAAGAAATCAGGAGAGCGGTAACAGCCTATGACCGCATCTTCCCGGAAATTCGCCGCGCGTCGGCTCGCTGGCAGCGTGAGGCGCGAGCAACGGGCATGGTCACCGTGTCGGCAACCGGTCGGCGTATGCCACTCGACAGGGACCGGGCCTATGCCGTCGTGAACTACCAATGCCAGTCAGCGGCACGGGACTTGCTGGGGCAGGCGCTCTTGAACGCCGAGAGCGCCGGTCTTCTCGATGCGATGTGCTTGCCGATTCATGACGAAATCCTTGCGTCAGTACCGACACGCGAAGCGGAGGAGTACGCGCGGGAGTTTGAGCGGGCAATGACGTTCGACCTATTCGGAGTGCCGATCGTGGCCGAAGCGGAGATTGGCGGCCGTTCCTGGGGGTCGCTGTACGGGGCCGACTTCTGACCACCGACTCACGTGAGTCGGTGCCCGTTACCTGTCCGTTATCTAGTCCTTCTCAGGGATGAAAGGAAATGTGCTCGCTCATCCCGTGGGCTGAGTGTCCGTCTCGCCTTCGGAACCTTCTACAACCAACCAAAAGACCAGCGGTCTTACCTCTCATCAAGTCCGTTGTTGGTGTCCGCATCGCTGCCTAAGTTCAACGCCACGCAACGACGAAGGCAATGCGCAAGCCCCGTTCGGAGCGTCCCGGACGGGGCCTAGCCATGCCCCCGCATGTCCAGACGCATCGGTGATCTGACTCACCAAACGGTCTAGCGCGCTTCGCCCTGTTCCGGGCAACCCTTGCGCTCCCCACGGGAGTGCAACCGGCCCAGGAACACGCGGAGCACTCCTTGATAGACCTCACCGAAAAGCAGATTGCCGCCGCTAAGGCGAATGACCTTGACGCCGTGACGGCCGTGGTGACCGCCACGGAAGAGCGGGTCAATCAACTGGCATGGAAGTACGCGACCGGTGCCGGTCGCACGGACCACACCCTTACCGAAGACCTAGCCCAGATTGGCCGTATAGCCGTTTGGGAGGGGCTGAGCCGCTTCAACGGCCGCACCGTGGCGGAGTTCTTCACCTTCATTGACCGGACGCTCAAGGGAGCCATGAGCGACGCACGCAAGGAAGAGACCAGGCACGGCGTTTCCCGCTCCGTTGCTGCCGCCTTTGAACGGGCGCTCTCGCTGGCCGGTGGTGACGTTTATGAGGCTGAGTGGCTGGCCACCACCAAGGAAGCCATGGGGGACCGAAGGCTCAGCGTCGAAACGGCGTACGCGGCACGGCTCAGCTACCAGGGTCTTGAGTACCTGGACGCACCCCTTGGCGAGAGTGAAACGGGGGAGTCGGTCACATTGGCCGACACCCTAGCCGCTGACGCTGGCGTTCCGGTCGAACTCTTGGAGCCCAGCGACTACGAAAAAGCGCGCCGGAAAGAGACCGGCCTGAAAGTGCGCCGCACCCTCAAGCGCATGGGGGAGCAACAGCGAATAGTTCTCATGGCGCTTACCGGCATCATCCCCGTGGACTTCTACGGCACCGAACGAGACGACGAACTCTCACGCGACCACGGAATACCACTCCATCAAGTCCGCATCGTCCGCAGCAAAGCCAAAGACCGTTTTGCGGAACTCTGGATTGCCGCCGCGTAGTCGAAAGGGAATAGCCGTGAAGCTCTCGACTGCCGACGGCGGAACCGTTGAAGTCACCCGCGTGGGAATCACCTTTGACGTTCACGTCCGGGACGCATCCGGGCGCACCGTCGCCACCATCGACATGAGTTCCGATGATGCCTTTTGGCTCATGCAGGAACTTGAAGAACTCAACCCCTGAGCGAAGGAGAAGTGCAGTGCTGAACGTGACCCGAGAGACGAAGGCCACCCTTGCCGCCCGCAACGGTGGGCGAGTCGTCGCATGGCACAACGACAAGGAGCGCGGCACCCTCAGCGTTGCCGTACCGGGCGACCGTGCCAAGCTCACCCCGGTTGAGGCGCGCAACCTTGCCGCATGGCTCATAGACGCAGCGAAGGCCATTGAAGCGCCGGACCGTTCCCCGCTTCGTACGGCCACCCTTCGCACCGAAGAGCGTGTTGCCCACTGGTAAACCACCGACTCACGTGAGTCGGTGCCCGACGAAGGGGAGAGCGTGAAGGGTCAGCACCACCAGACGTGCTACATGCGGGAAAGCTGGGGCTGCAACTGCCCGAGCAAGGGTGGGGGTTCGTGGGTCTTCTGGGTCCTGGTCATTGCGGCAGTGCTCATACTGAGCGGCTGCAAGGTCAGCGACGGGCCCGAGTGTGTGAAGTATGAAACCCGCATGTCCCTGGTTCCGGTGTTCACCGGCAAGACCACGACCATGCATCCAGTCACCACAACCGTATGCGTGAAGTACGCCGACAAATGACCACCGACTCACGTGAGTCGGTGCCAAGGAGTGACCCTCATGACAGACCAGGATGAGCGCACCGCGTTCCTTGCCCGCTTCGCCGCTGCCGCTGGCGACCTGAGTTCGCCTGAACAGGCGGAAGCCGCTTATGAGTTGGTCAAGGGTGGTGCCCGCGAACTGGGTGCTTCCGCCAACTGGCAGGCCGCTTGCGACTGGGTCACTGCCAACTATGAAGAGGCAACCGAACTTCGCCGCCGCAAATGGGTGATCCGTGAAGGGTCCACCCTGCTTGTCATTGCCAGCACCTAGGCACCGACTCACGTGAGTCGGTGCCCCATGAGAGCCCCCACCGGTTTCGGTGGGGGCTTTTTTGCGTGCTCATGACAGTTCGAAGGCCAAGGTAGATGCATGACACATGTGACCTAAATCACAAAAGACGGCGATCTTTAAGGGAATCTAAAGTTGCAGGTCAGGGCCGGTGTCAGTGCGCCGTGCGACCCTCAATGCGGGTCGTTGGTCTAGGTCAGGGGCATGTGCCTACCGCCCGGTATATCCCCTTCCGGATTCCGAACGTGTGTTCTAGAGTGTCCGGATGGCTACACGCGGTACAGGGGACGTATTGGTGTCGGTCTGGGTGCCAGAGCTGGGAGACAACCGGCTTACGTGGCACCCGTGTGCCGACCTGCCGCAACCACTAGGGGAAGAACGGATTACGACATGCGAAGAGACGGGGGCAGTGCTGCGGGCGCAAGGGGTCTTGGTTGCGCGGCTGCTCAAAGGGGGCAAGTTCGATGGCTTCCGCTTGCTGGTGCGCGACCGGTACTCGGGGGACCTTGTGGGGTCCGCTGAGTGGTACATGAGCCCCGAGACGGGGGCGTACCTGCCCTATCCGGGCGGAGTCTGGTCGGCGTGCGACTACGGCCAGCACAACCACCACCAGGACGACGACGAAGGACCGGTCACGCTCGCCGCGTGACCGGCGGACACCAACCCACCAACTCAGGGGAGAAGCCGACGCGTTTGCGCCGACTGCACCACCGCCACTCAGGGGGAACCATGAACCACCGCCCGCCCGTCCGCTCCGCGCTTGCGGCCGTCACAACGGCCGTCGCCTTCGTCTTGCTGGCCGCGCTGAGCCTGCCTAGCCACTGTCCCCAGAAGGACGCTGTGAGCGCCCCTGAGAGCCCCTTGCCGACCGGCGTAGCCACCGGCCCGGCAAACCTCCGTACGGCCCATCAGCGGCCCCCTGAGTCCCCTTCGTTGGCCAGTCGCCTAGCCCATGATCTCCGGCGCGTGGTGCCTGTGCGCGCCCCTGCCATGTGATCACGCAAAGTGAGGCCGCGGGGCCCGGCATGTCCGTTTTAACCCCCAGGATCGATGCCGGCGAGCCCCAAAAATTTTACGCAGGGTAGCGAAGAGCCCCGCCACTCCGGAGGGGGTGAAGTGGCGGGGCTCGAACTGGGCGGCGTGCGCGTCGGCCGGTCAGCCGTGCGTCTTGGCGAAGGCCACGAGACCGGCGAAACCTTCGGCCGTGAGGTTCAGCGTCGGGCCGTTCGGGTCCTTGCTGTCACGGACCAGGAACGTGCCCGTGGCCCGCGCGTACTCCGGGGCCCACTCGACGCACTCACCGCCGTTGTTCTGGCTGTAGCTCGAACTGGTCCAGTCGGGAACGAGGTTGTGCGTCATGAGTAACAGTCCTTCGCAATGGTGTTGATCATGTCTGCCGTCTCATCCGGCGGCGCGGCCATGGCGGTCAGCAGATCATAGGCATCCTGTGCCGCCGCAACGTCCGCTTCTTCAGCGAGGATGTACCCCCTTGGGAAGCCGTCCACGTGCACCACGTCGGCCCCTTCCTTGAACGAGAGCAAACCGAAGGGGCTTGCCCAACCGTGGTGCTGCCCCTGGTCTTTGATGATCTGCACTCGATGCCGGGGGGTCTCGGCAAGGTCCCGCAAGTGGTCAAGCTGAGCGCGCATGGTGGCAGGGTCGCCAACGGAGTTACGTAGGGCGCTCTCGTTCAGCACCAGCCACAAGCGCGCGGGGCCGTCTTCGCGAGCAAGGATGCGTTGCCGCTCCATCCGGGCAGTCAGCAAGTCCTCAAGGTTGGTGGGCCGACCGGTACGCAAGACCGCTTCGGCGTAGGAGCGCGTCTGTACCAACCCCGGTAGAAGCGTGGGGTGGAACATCCGAACCACGGTCGCCTTCGCCTCCAGCTCCACGTACCGGCGGAACCAGGGCGGGAACGCGTAGCGGAGGGCCAACGGCCAGAGTCGAACGAAGCGCCCGTTGGCGTTGGGGAACACGCGGTCGCACGCTTCCGCGAACTCCAAAGCCGGTACGCGCTCGCCAGCCTCGATCTTGGCCACCAGGGAGTACCCGCAGTGTGCTTCCGTGCCTAAATCCTTGCGAGACAAACCAAGTCGTTCGCGCTCAATCCGTACTTCGCTGCCGAAGTGCACCAAAGGAGACGCTGACGGGTCGGCTAGATCATCGTTCTCGTTTTCGACACTCATACGAACGAACACCCCTTGATCGTTGGACAGTTGGCAGTGTCCAGCGCTGCCGTCTTTCGAGCGTAGACCCAAAGTCCGACTCTGTGAGTGCGTCATTACGGACAGCAGCACCCGCAGACGAAGGGGACGGCAACACCATGACCGACCGGCCGACGAACCCCGCCCGACCGCGCGGCGTAGAGGAGCTGGCGGCGGCAGTGCCCATGCCGGACCTTGAGCCCGTGGCGCATCCTGACTGCCGCGTGTGCTTCGCGGCAGACCGGGGCCGGACGGCCGCACGGACACAGGGGGCACCCCAGCGCGTTGCCGACTTCAACCGGGTGATCACTGGGCACCCGCACCGGGCCGACCAGGGCGAGGGGGCAGAGCGGTGACCGCGAACGCCCCGGAACGCTCGCCGCATCCCCGACCGGATGACCAGCCGGACGACGAAGCAGCTACCGGCAACACGTTGGCCGAACGGGTGGAGGAATTGGGGGCTGCAATTGAAGAGCACTTCAAGGAACTGGGCAGGCGGTAATGGGATACCGATTCCGACGCTTTCGCGTTGAGGCAGACTGCGAACCCGACGCAGAACCCCAGACGCACGCCATGCAGTGCGCCGTATGTGGTGAATCCGGGCCCCCGGTGGAAGTCGAGAAGCAGAACACCCCGGAGACTCAGGAAAAGGCCGACCGTGAAGCGCAAGCGGCGGCAGCGACTTGGGTTGGGGAGCACCGCAGCGACAACCGCGAGCATCTGACGTACCGGCTGGTGACCAGTGCGCCGTACCGCATCGTTCCGGGGGAGTGGTTGTGACCGCGAACGTTGAAGGCTACTGGTGCGAATTCGTCGCCCGTAGTTCGGTGGACGGACGGGAATGGTTCCTTGGCGGATACCGGGCCAACTCCCCCCGGCTGGCCATTCGTTGGTTACGTGGTCGTGCGCACCGCCTAGCAAACGCGCTTGACCCCATTCCCGGAGTAGGGCCCCTGCCGCCCGAATGCCTGCACCTTGCCAGCGCAGAGAGCCCCAACCCCGGAAACATCTTCCGGAAATGGGCCATGGACATGCACCACCAGGGCAAGCAAATGAACGCACTGGCGAACGGCCGAAGCATCAGTATCAACGCTGGTGGGCCCGACAGAATTTTCGGGCTTGCTCACACCGACCTGTTTCTCTCTCTCACCTGCCGCCCGATGATGCTGGACTTCGTCACCGAATGGCGATTAAGCGAAGCCGATTACGCGGCAGCGTAGCCGCACCCCCAGATTCCCGCCCCTGCCGAACCTAACCGAATCTCCAACCCCCACGGCGAATCGGAAAGGGCAGGGGCGGGGCAAGCCCCCGCCCGGCTACGTGAACGGACAGCCGTAGTCGGGCGGGGACCCACAACCCCGGAGGAACCCCCAATGCACCAGGTCATTGCCAGTCCGCAAGGTGACAAGTTCATCATTGCGCGCCCCGGTGCGCGTAAGGGAATGCACGTCCCGTACGCCATGCACCGGGAACTTGCCGGTGCCGTGGCCGACGGGCAGGCGGTACCGGGATGGCTGGCCGACGCTGCCCGGCAGGCATGGGGAATCGACATTGCCGGATGCCCGGCCAAGGGAACCGTTCTGGTTCGCCCGCTCACTCCGCTGAACTACAGCCGGGCAACGTGGGAGATCAATAAGGGCTGCAATTTCAACTGTGAGCACTGCTACCTTGCCGAGCGGAAATTTGAAGGTTTGCCGCGCGAAGAGAAAGACCGGCTGCTCTTCATGCTCCGTGACGCAGGGGTGTTATGGCTCCAGTTCACCGGGGGAGAGCCCACAATTGACCGGGATTTCCCGCACGCCTACCGAACGGCCTTCGGGCTGGGAATGCTCATCGAGATTCTGACGAATGGGTCTCGACTGCACCGGCCGGAAACCATCGAGCTTCTTTCGTCCCTGCCCCCGCACAAGGTGACGGTTTCCCTGTACGGCGCGACGGCTGAGAGTTTCGATTCCCTCACGCGCAAGCCGGGTGCTTACAAGCTGCTCATGAAGGGGCTCAAGGCTGCCAAAGAGGCGGGGGTCTCACTTGAACTCGCGTTGATCATCACTAAGCACAACGCGCACGAAGTTGAAGCCATGCGGGAAATCGCAGGGGAGTACGCGACCACGTACACCGAATACGCGAATATCTCGCCTACCTATGACGGAAATCCCGAACCGCTCGCCGCTCAGGCTCCGGGATTCCTGGACAAGTCCACGGTCTTTCAGGGCTGCCCGGCCGGACACACGTTCTTTCACGTGGACCCCCACGGGTTCGCCACCATGTGCAAGGTCGGCCGTGAAAACCCCGTAAGCCTCATAGCTGAGGGACTAAACGGCCTTTCGCGTCTGCCCGCAATCGCAGACGCCCAAATGCTTCGCTCCGGTGGCTGTAGCGGCTGCCAACTCTCGGCAACCTGCCGGGTATGTCGGCCACTCGCTAAGGCGTACCAGGAAGCGAAGGCACCACTGAACACCTACTGTCAACACGGAAACGGAGACCACACAGAATGAGCGCTGTAGCCGTCGAACTCACCACCCGCCCGGGGCTGAGCCTGGTACCGGCCACGGGCGACCAGCCGAAGACCCCGGAACCGGCCGGACTGGTCATCGTGGACGACGTCGAGTCGCTGACCGAAGGCACCGTACCGGGCTGCAACGACGACAACCCGTACCGGTAACCGCGCCGGTACACCCGTAGGACTCCGCACGGGCTCTGTGGCGTTCACGCGCTGCGGGGCCCGTGTGGGCCGTCGTATGAGAGTCTGGGAACCGTGGCAACTCAGCGAATGTCATTCGATGATCTACCGTCCGCCGTACTTGCTGGCGTTGAATCTCGCGCCGGGGAAATCATCAAGACCGAAACGGTACGGCAAGGCTTCAATAGCGAAATCGCGGCGCGAATCTTCACCGCTGGCGGTTCCTTCTTCGTCAAGGGCCTAAGAACCGACCACAAGCGCGTATGGACTCAGCGCCGGGAAGCCGAAGTAAACCCGTACCTCCGAGGAATCGCGCCCGCGCTTCTCTGGCAGGTGGAAGACGCCGGATGGGTGCTCCTGGGGTTTGAGGTACTGGACGGCCACCACGCCGACTACTCGGCAGGTTCGCCGGACCTCCCCAAAGTGGCCGATCTTCTTTGCCGACTGGGGGAAGTCCCCTGCCCCGAAATCGAGTTGCGGCAGGCGGAACAACGTCTTGAGAGGTACGCGGCCAAGCCGTCCGACGTTGCGCACTTCGCGGGCAACTCCCTGCTTCACACAGACCTGAACAACGAGAACGTCATGGTGGACGGCCCCGCCTTTCTCGTTGACTGGGCTTGGGCAACACGCGGTGCCGCATGGCTGGACGCTGCCCACTGGACGGTGTGGCTCATGGCGGCAGGCAAGCAAGAACCCCAGTCGGCCGAACAGTGGGCGGCACGTGTTCCCGCGTGGCAGACGGCAGCACCGGAAGCAGTGACGGCCTTCTCGCTGGCGACCGCAAATCTGTGGGAAGAAATCGCGGGTGCCGACCCGGACCCGTGGACGGCCACTGTCCTTGACGCTGCCCGACGCTGGGCGGAGTACCGAAAAGCCGTCTGAACGCCCCTCAGCGGCCCCTCAGCGGCCCCGTCCGTGCGTCGGCCCCCGTGGCGCATGGGCGGGGCCTTCGTCGTGGGTAGCGTGAGGTTATGAAGGCAATCACGATCACCGAACCGGGTGGGCCGGAAGTGCTCACATGGACAGAGGTACCGGACCCCGTACCGGGGCCGGGGGAAGTCCTCATTGATGTGACGGCCAGCGCCGTAAACCGGGCGGACCTACTCCAGCGCCAAGGCTTCTACGATCCTCCGCCTGGCGCTTCGCCGTATCCGGGACTTGAATGCTCCGGGCATGTGGCAGCGCTGGGGGAGGGGGTCACCGGGTGGAAAGTCGGTCAGCCGGTGTGCGCTCTCCTGAGTGGTGGGGGGTACGCCGAGAAGGTGAGCGTGCCCGCTGGCCAGGTACTTCCTGTACCGGACGGTGTGTCTGTGGCCGACGCTGCCGCGCTGCCGGAAGCAACCGCAACGGTGTGGTCTAACATCTTCATGGGTGGGGGTACCGCCACAAGCTCCAACATCTTCATGATCGCCCACCTGAGGCCGGGCGAGACCCTGCTGGTGCACGGTGGTGCGAGCGGGATCGGCACGATGGCGATCCAGCTGGCGAAGGCGGTCGGTGCGCGGGTCGCGGTCACCGCCGGTGGGCCCGAGAAGCTGGCGCGCTGCGCCGAGTTGGGCGCGGACGTCCTGATCGACTACCGCGAGCAGGACTTCGTGGAGGAGTTGGCGAAGGCGACGGACGGCGCGGGTGCGGACGTCATCCTGGACATCATGGGCGCGAAGTACCTGGAGCGGAACGTGAAGGCGCTGGCCGTGAACGGCCGGCTGGTCATCATCGGCCTCCAGGGCGGGGTGAAGGGCGAACTGAACCTCGGGGCGCTGCTCGCCAAGCGCGCCGCCGTCATGGCGACCACGCTGCGGTCCCGTCCGGTGCACGAGAAGGCGGCGATCGTCGCCGCCGTCCGGGAGCACGTCTGGCCCCTGATCGGCGCGGGTACGGTCCGGCCGGTCGTCGACCGCACGGTTCCGATGCAGGACGCGGCGGAGGGGCACCGGGCGCTGGAGGCCGGCACCCACGTGGGCAAGGTGCTGTTGCTCGCCCCGGGCGCCTGATCCCACCGGGCGCCTGATCCCACCGGGCGCCTGATCCCACCGGGCGGACGGCCCCTCGACGGCCGGCGCCTGCCGTGGCGCGCCCCGGTGGGCGGCGTGCGCACGGAGGAGGGCCGGCACACCCGGTGCGCCGGCCCTCCTCCGCGTGCGACCTACAGATACGGGCCCGAGCGCCCCGCATGTCCGTGGCCCTGCTCGTCGTCATCGTCGTGGGACGCGCCCGGGGGCAGCGCGCGGCGCATCTGCTCCAACTGCGCCCTGGCCGCCATCTGTTGGGCGAACAGCGCCGTCTGGATGCCGTGGAACAGCCCTTCGAGCCACCCCACCAGTTGGGCCTGCGCGATGCGCAGCTCCGCCTCGGAGGGGATCGCCTCGTCGGTGAACGGCAGGGAGAGACGTTCCAGTTCCTCGACCAGTTCGGGCGCGAGCCCGTCCTCCAACTCCTTGACGGAGCTGGCGTGGATGTCCTTGAGCCTGACGCGGCTGGCCTCGTCGAGGGGTGCCGCGCGCACTTCTTCCAGGAGCTGCTTGATCATGCTGCCGATCCGCATGACCTTCGCAGGCTGCTCGACCATTTCCGTCACCGGGACCTCGCGGGTTTCGTCGTCGCCCTGAGCGCCGCCGAGCGCCATCCCGTCCTGTCCCACGACGAGGATCGGGGGGCTCTCCTGCGACCTGTCATTCCTCGGCATCTCCATGCCGCCATTCTCTCGTACGCATGCCTCACCACACGGTGTGCCCCTGTACGGGGGTGATCCACCCTCGTACAGGGGCACGGGACGGGAGCGGGGACCGTCAGGTCGCCGCGCGTCGGGCGAGCGCTCCGCGCGAGCGGGTCACCAGGGCGGCGAGCAGCGCGGCGCCGAGCGGGACGGCGACGAGCAGGCCGGCCAGCGTTTCCCAGGGGATGACGATCGGCAGCTCGGGCGGGGAGGTCTCTCCGATCCAGCCCTGGGCCAGGCTCTGCTCGAAGAAGCGGACCTGCTCGCGCTCTTCGGTGAGGCGCAGGCCCACGGCGGGCAGCAGCCCGGCCGCCGAGCCGAGGAGCACGCCCATGGCGGCGACGACGCCGCACTGGAACCCGCTGAGGGTGCGGCGGACCTTGGGCGGTGCGCCGACGGCGGCGAGCGTCTTCAGGTCGGCTTCGGCATCGGCCTGGGCGAGACCGGTGGCGATGCCCGCGGCGCCGATGGTGACGAGACCGGCGAAGACGGCCAGCGAGAGCAGGACGATGCCGTCCTGCTGGACGAAGCCCTCCTCCAGGTGGAGCTGGACTTCGCTGCCGAGCTTCGCGAGCTCGGCGTCGAGCTTCTGGCGCTGTTCGCCGTCGGGGAGCCGGTCCGTGCTGACGTAGAGGCCGAGCGGGACCGTGGAGAGCCCTGCGGCCTTGGCGGTGGCCGGGGTCATCAGGGCCTGGAGGCCGTATGCGTTCTTCTCGCCGGGCACCTGGTAGGCGGGCAGGGAGGTGATCCTGCCGGGGACCGGGCGGTTCTCCGAGGAGGCCTTGTCGGCTGCGGCGAGGTCGGTGATCTGCTTGATGCCGATGGTGCCGTCCGCGGCGACCTGGCTCCGGTTGAAGCTGACGACCTTGCCCTCGGCCAGTGCCCGGACGGTCGCGGGATCGTCGACGCCGAGGACGGTCAGCACTCCGGCGTCACCGACGAGCAGCCCGCCCTCGGAGACGTACATCCCGCCGTTGCCGTTCTCCGCGCAGCGCCAGTCCTCGGTGAGGATCTTCCGCCGCTGCTCGGGCGTGTACTTCTCCGAGGGGTCGCCGCCGTCGGGGAGCGCCGCGTACAGCGGGCACTCGTTCGCCTGGGGAACGACGACCTCGTAGCGACCGCAGCCCGCCTCCGCGCTCCAGGGGGCACAGCCGGGCTTGCCGACGGACACGCGCTCCACGTCGGCGCGCAGGTCGACGGGGAAGGAGCGCTGGACGGCCTCCCGGACGGCGGGGGCGTCCCGTCCGCCCTCCTCGGAGACGAAGGCGGAGGCGACGCCGTACGGCAGCTTGGCCTCGTACTCGGCCTCGCTCTGGGCCTCGCGGCTGGCCATGTAGGTGGAGACGGCGACCGTGCCCGCGACGGCGGCGAGGACGGCGGCGACCGCGGGTGCCGTACGGCCCCGGTTGCGGACGGCGTCCCGCAGCGCGAGACGGGGGGAGAGCGGCAGCCAGCGGCCGGTTCGCCCGAAGAGGCCCACCAGGGCCGGGGTCATGGCGACGACGCCCAGTTCGGCGATGGCGGAACCACCGGCCACGATGATGAACTGCTCGCTGACGAGCGAGCCGAAGAGGGCGATGGAACCGCCGAGCAGAAGGGCGCCGAGCCCGATGAGCGGGAGCACCCGGCTGCTGCGGCGGATTCCGCGCCGGCCGGTGAGCGAGGCGAGGACGGTCTGTCGTGCGGCGGTGAAGGCCGGAACGATGGCCGAGAGCAGACCGGTCAGGACCGCGAGCAGGGCAATGCCGAGGAGTTCGGCCGGTCGGACCTCGAAGGCCCCGAACCGCTGCCCCATGGTCTCTTCGAGGACCGGCTGCAGGGCCAGCGTCAGGACCACGGCGAGAACGGTCCCGGTGACGGCGGCGGTGAGGCCGATGACCAGGCCGCCGCTCAGCACGATGGCCCGGATGTGGCTGCGGGCACCGCCGTTGGCCCCGACCAGACCGAGCTGGCGGCGCGAGCGGCGGGCACCGACCGCGAAGGCGGGGCCGGCGAGGAGGCAGATCTCCAGCATGGCCAGGCCGACGACCGTGCTGATGGCGGCGAGCTCGGCGGCGGCAGCGGCCGGGCTGGCTTCGAAGGTGCCCCAGCCCTCCTTCTGGAAGAGCGGCACCTCTGACCTGGCGGGCGGGTTCACCAACACGGCGCGCGAAGTGACCGACACACCGTGGGTGTTGATCTCCTTGACGGCGTTCCACGTGAAACCGCCGGACGCGCGCACCAGGTACGAGAGGGAGGTTTCGGGGGTGGTCAGACCGGCCTGTGTGACGGCCTTGCCGTACGGCGCGAGGAAGGCCCCCGGCAGTGCGTTGACCTGGTCGGTGCCGAGCGAGTCGGGAAGTTCGTAAGCGCCGACGATCCGGTACGGGCGGTCGAAATTGCGGGCGGAAAGGGTCGAGCCGACCGACAGGCCGCTGGTCTCCAGGAAGTGCGAGGTCGCCATGACCTCGTCGTCCCTCTCCGGGAAGTGCCCCTCCAGGAGCGTCATGATGCCGCGGGCAACCGGGTCGGAGGCCTTGAGTTCGCGCACCTCGGTCAGGAGCAGGCCGTGGGACGTCGTCAGCTTGGCCGCCCCGCTCTCGTCCGTGAGGACGGTGGATCCTGCGGGAAAGGTCCGGGAGACGTCCGTGGTGCCGCTCGGCCACGGCTCGTCCTCATAGTCCTCGACCGGTGTCCGCAGGTCCCCGGACGGGTCCTGGAAGATCGGGACACCACCGAACTGGGCGTCCCGGAAGCGCGCGTCGGCCGTGCCCATCATCCGCTCCGCCCGCTCGACGGGGGAGAGTTGGGAACTGCGGTAGGTCAGGTCGAGGGCGCTGACCCCCAGGATGGGCAGCGCGATCATCGCGAGGACGAGGGCGCTGCGTCCCTTGGAGCGCCAGGCGTCGCGGCGGGCTATTCGGATCGCGGCCCGCCAGGAATGGAACCAGGTCTTCACGCCTCTGCCACCTGGCCCGACAGAAGGGAATCGGCTTCGCTCCGCACGGTCTGGTCGACGATGGCGCCGTCCCGGAGGAACACCACCCGGTCGGCCCAGGCGGCGAACCGCGGTTCGTGGGTGACGAGGACGCCGGCGGCGCCCGCATCGCAGCGCGTGCGGAGCAGCGCGAGCACGGACTCGCCGGTCTCGGAGTCGAGGGCGCCGGTGGGCTCGTCGGCGAGGACCAGTCGGCGGTCGCCGACGAGGGCGCGGGCGATGGCGATCCGCTGCTGCTGGCCGCCGGACATCTCGTCGGGGAAGCGGTCGGCGAGGTGGCCGAGCGCCATCTCCTCCAGGGCGGCGAGGGCCTCGACGCGTGCCTTGCGCGCGGAGGTCCCGTCCAACTCGCGCGGTAGGGCGACGTTCTCGGCGGCGGTCAGGGCCGGGATGAGGTTGTAGTCCTGGAAGACGTAACCGATGCTGCGGCGGCGCAGCGCGGCGAGCTCCTTGACGCTCGCGGTGGTGATGTCGGTGTCCTCGACGATCACCCGGCCCGAGGTGGGGGTGTCGAGGCCGCCCGCGATGGTGAGCAGGGTGGACTTGCCGGAGCCCGACGGGCCCATGACGGCGACGAGTTCGCCGGGGTAGACGGCGAGGTCGATTCCGCGCAGGGCGTGCACTTCGGTGGCGCCGGTGCCGTGGACGCGGGTCAGGTTCTGGAGTTGCAGCACGGGCTGCGGTGTGGGCATGGAAGAGGTCCCCCAGTTGGTCGTACGCGGTGGTGGGCCGGGTACGGGTGTGTGCGGTGGAAGGTGGTCGATGGCGGGGCGGGTGCGCGAGGGGTGGGTCAGCCCGCTCCGGACGCACCGGTGGCCGACGGGCGAGGAGCGGCCGAGGCGTTCGGGGCGGCCGAGGCGTTCGGGACGGCCGGTGCCACCGGGGGCCGCTCCCGGGAGGCCGTCGCCGACAGACGGATCAGCCGGGCCTCGCAGTGGTCCAACCAGCGGGCCTCCGCCTCGGTCTGGAAGATCAACTGCTCCAGGACGAGCAGCCAGGCCACGTCGTCCCGCTCCCGCGTCCCGCCGCTCTCGACGGCGGCGAGGGCCTGGGCCTTGAGGCGGGTGTAGTCCTGCATGGCCTTCACGGTGTGCCGGCGCTGGGACTGGATGACGGCGCGGATGTCCACGCCGGGTGCACCCACGGCCATGGCGAGCTTGATGGCCAGTTCGTCACGGGCGGGACTGGTGCGGTCCACCGGCTCCTCGAACCAGGTCCTGAGTTCGGTGCGACCGTTGTCGGTGATCGTGTAGAGCGTGTGTCCTGCCTCGTCCGCGCCGTCCTGGGTGACCATGCCGTCGCGTTCGAGCCGGTTGAGCGTCGTGTAGACCTGGCCGACGTTGAGCGGCCAGGTGGAGCCGGTGCGCGACTCGAACTCCGTGCGGAGCTGGGAGCCGTAGCGGGGACCGCGTTCGAGGAGGGCGAGGAGCCCGTGGCGGATCGACATACTCAGTATGTATACCGAGTATGTCGCCGGGTGCAACCCTCCCGAGGGGGAAGCGGAAGGTCCCCCTCGTGGGGGACCCCGACGGCTCAGCGGCGGCGCATCCGGAGCCCGAGAAAACCGATGCCGAGCCCCATCAAGGTCATCCCCACCCCCAGGGTGAGGAAGGGAACCGGCTGGTCAGCAAGGGGAAGGGCGGCCTCGGGCGACAGTCGCGGCGCGGCGGCGGGCAGACTGGCGGGCACGGTTCCGGGCTGCAGCGGCTCCTCCTCGGGAACCGGCTCGTCCGCCGCCCCGAAGCCGTCCTGCTCCTGCGCGCTTGTTGCCGTTTCGGTACGAGAAGGGCCCGACGAGGACCCGCTCGACGGGGCGGGGTCGGAGGGCGCGGCGGTCTCGGAGCGTCCGGGGCGGGGCCGCCCCTCGCCGGCCGGTCGCCCCGCGAGGGAGGCGGAGCCCTGGGGAGCGGGGGCGTCGGAGGGATCCGTGGACGGCACGGCCGACACGGAGGCACCGGTACCGGAGGGCACGGGCACGAGGGGCCCGGCGGCGGGGAGGGTTTCCCCCGCGCTCTCCCCGGTGGCCTGTCCGGAGCCCCCGCCGGTGTCCTCGGGAGCGGTGGCAGGGGAGGACGGCGCCGGTGCGGCCGACGGGCGCCCGGCGGAGGGCAGGGGCACCGCCGGGACCTTGGCGGGGAGCGGGGGCGTCGGAGCCGTACGGCCCGCCGAAACCGGGGGCTTCACGCCGTCCGCCGCACCGCCTCCCGGCTTCCGCACGTCCGGCTTCCGCACGTCCGGGTCCCGCACCTCCGGCCCGGCCGTTGCGCGCCCCGCCGGCCACCGGGTGTCCGCACCGGTCGCCGGGGGAGCGCCGGGGGCCTCCGCCGCGTACCCGGAGGGCGCGGCGTGCAGAGCGCAGAAGCAGGTGAACGCGCAGGCGAGAGCGGTGCCGAGAGCCCGCGCCCGTCCCGTGCGGAGTGCTGGAGTCACCGAGTGACCCCCTCCCGTACCGAGCCGCCGAGGTGTTCAACTCAGCGTCACATGACCGAATCGTTCCGGCATCCGGGACGGGGCAGGGGGTGGAGGCGGGTGTCGACGCCCTACTCCGGCGGGTAGCCCGTCGACACCTTCAGGGTGAATTCGGCATCGGCATCGGTGATGTCCTGGCCTGCCGGCGGGTACTGCTCCAGGACCGTGCCCTCGCCGTACGTGGACTCGTCCACCGTGGTCTCGTTCATGATCTTCCAGCCGGCCGCCTGGACGCAGTCCTTCACCGACTGGATGTTCTTGTAGGTCAGGTCCGGGGTCTCGAACTTGTCGGGGTCGTCGTTGGACTCCGTGGGCTCCGTGCACTTCTTCGTGTCGATGGTCTTGGTCAGGTCCGGGCCCTTGTAGCCGGGCACCTCCGACTCGCCCTGCTGCACGTCCGTGCCGGTGCCACCCGCCTGAGCGCCCGGATCCTCGTCGTCCAGGTTGAGCGCGAGGACCAGGCCGCCGATCGCGAGCACCGCGACGGCGACGGCGCCGACGAGGAGCGGCACGTTCCGGCGGGACCCTCCGGCGGCGACGGGCCGGGGCGCCTGCTGCGGGGGGTAGGGAGAGGGGGCCGGGGTCTGGTAGACCGGCGCGGGACCCTGGGGGTAGCCGTAGGGAGTGCCGGCCATCGGCCCGGACACGGGGGGCGTCGGACCGTACGGGCCGGGCTGCGGGGTCTGCGGCAGATAGGGCTGCTGCACGCCGTGCGGGGTCGGCGGCGGGGTCTGGCCGACGGGCGGGAAGACCGCGGAGCCGACGCCCGAGCCGCTGCTCACCTGACCGCCCGCCACGATCACCGGCGCACCGGTCTGGCCGGCCGCGAGGACGCGCAGGCACTCGTCGCGCATCGTCGCGGCGTTGGGGAACCGCTCGTTCGGGTTCTTCCGCAGCGCGCGGGCGACCAGGGCGTCCATCGCGGGGGTCACCGAGCGGTTGACGGAGGACGGGGCGACCGGCTCCTCCTGTACGTGCGCGTAGGCGATGGCGAGCGGTGAGTCGGCGTCGAACGGCAGACGGCCCGTCAGCAACTGGAAGAGCATGATGCCGACCGAATAAAGGTCGGAGCGGGCGTCCACCGCGCGGCCGAGGGCCTGCTCGGGGGAGAGGTACTGCGGGGTGCCGACGACCATGCCGTTCTGCGTCATCGACGTGACGCCCGACTGCATGGCCCGCGCGATGCCGAAGTCCATGACCTTGACCGTGCCGCGCTTGGTCGTCATCACGTTGCCCGGCTTGATGTCACGGTGGACCAGGCCCATCTCGTGGCTGACCTCCAGCGCCGCCAGCACGTCGGCCGTCACCTTCAGGGCCTTGTCGGCCGGCATCGCGCCGTACTGCTGCACGTCGGCGGCGAGGACCGAGCCGAGCGGCTGCCCCTCCACGTACTCCATGACGATGTACGGCATGACGGCGCCGTCGAGCGTGTCCTCGCCGGTGTCGAAGACCGACACGATGTTGCTGTGCGACAGCTTGGCCACGGCCTGCGCCTCGCGCCGGAAGCGCTCGCGGAAGGACTGCTCCCGGCCGAGCTCCGTGTGCAGCGTCTTGATGGCGACCTGACGATCGAGCGCGGTGTCGTACGCCAGGTACACCGACGCCATGCCGCCTTCACCGAGGAGGTCGCGCAGCTGGTACCGGCCGCCCGCGACCGACCCGCCCGCATAGCGGCCCTGTGCGCCGTCCTGGCTCATCTGTGCTTCCCCCTAGGCGCGCGCGGTGGCGTCGATCCGGAATTTCCCGGCCAAGTCTGCCCGAGGGCGGTGACACGTCAAGCCGGGTGCCCTTTCCGTGACCCTCTGCACAGGAAGCGTTTCCACGTGCTTCGGAGGGGCCCGTCGGATTTGCACAGGCGTACGTCGAGGGGGTTCGATGGCCGATCCATCTCGGACCGTGGCGTTGCACGGAGCCTGTAGCGTGACGACTGGACACGGCACGACAGACGACGGCGAGGACTGATGGCACCCGAATCCGAAGCAGGCGGCGGCGTGCCGGACCCGTCGGCGGAGTCCTGGGGCATCGGCGGGGTCGTCGGCGACGGCCGCTACCGCCTGACGCACCGTCTGGGCCGCGGCGGCATGGCAGAGGTCTTCGCCGCCGAGGACGTGCGGCTCGGCCGCACCGTGGCCGTCAAGCTGCTGCGCGCCGACCTCGCCGAGGACCCGGTGTCCAAGGCCCGCTTCACCCGTGAGGCACAGTCCGTCGCCGGCCTCAACCACCACGCCATCGTCGCGGTGTACGACTCCGGCGAGGACCTGGTGGGCGGTCGGCCCGTGCCGTACATCGTGATGGAGCTCGTCGAGGGCCGCACCATCCGTGACCTGCTGCTCAGCGCCGAAGCGCCCGGGCCCGAGCAGGCGCTCATCATCGTCTCCGGGGTCCTGGAGGCGCTGGCCTACTCGCATCAGCACGGCATCGTGCACCGCGACATCAAGCCGGCGAACGTGATCATCACCCACACCGGCGCCGTGAAGGTCATGGACTTCGGCATCGCGCGGGCCCTGCACGGCGCGCAGTCGACCATGACGCAGACCGGCATGGTCATGGGCACCCCGCAGTACCTCTCCCCCGAGCAGGCCCTCGGCAAGGCGGTCGACCACCGCTCCGACCTGTACGCGACCGGGTGCCTGCTCTACGAACTGCTGGCACTGCGCCCCCCGTTCACCGGCGAGACCCCGCTGTCCGTCGTCTACCAGCACGTGCAGGACGCGCCGGTCCCGCCGTCCGAGGTGGCGCAGGGCGTGCCGCCGGAGCTCGACGGCCTGGCGATGCGCTCGCTCGCGAAGGACCCGGACGACCGGTTCCAGAGCGCCGAGGAGATGCGCGGGCTCGTCCAGTACGGCCTGCAGATGCTCCAGCAGCAGGGCGGCCACACCGGCCTGTGGAACACCGGGCCGGTCGGGATGTACGAGGGCGGGCACACTCCGGGCGGCGGCATGGCCGCGACGGCCGCGATGGGCCACCCGGTGCACGGGGAGACCGCGCAGGGCGCGATCCTCCCGCCGATGAACCCGGACGACGGCGGCGTCGGATACGGCGGCGGGTACGGCGGTGGCACGGGCGGCACCGGCTACGGCCAGGACGGCTACGGAGGGCAGAACGGCGGCCGGGGCAAGCTGTGGCTGCTGGTCGCCCTCGCGCTGGTCGCGGTCGTCGCCGGCGTCGCGTACGCAGTCAACAAGGCGAACGCACCGGACGGCGAGGTGAAGCCCCCGACCGTCACCGACTCGCCGTCGACGGCCTCGCAGGAGCCGACCCCCTCGGAGGAGCCCACCGGGGAGCCGACCGACGAGCCGGGCACGTCCACCGGTGGGGGCGCGACGCAGAAGCCGTGGACCCCGCCGACGACCTGGGAGCCGCCGACCGAGCCCACCGGCGAGCCGACGGAGACGGCGACCACGCAGCCGACCGAGCCCACCGGCGAGCCGACGGAGACGGCGACCACACAGCCGACCGAGCCCACCGGCGAGCCCACCGGTGAGCCCACCGGCGAACCGACGGACAGCTCCTCCGGCGGCAACGGCAACCCGGACACCCCGCCGACGGGCGCGGGCGCCGAGAGGAACTGACGCACCGCCCGGCGACGGGGGCGCCACCCCGACGGGGTGGCGCCCCCGCCGCCGTGTCGGAGCCCGGTCGGCCCGGTCGACCGGGTCCGTCCTCAACCAGCGAAGGCGTCACGGACCGCGACGTACTCGCGGGTCCACCAGACCGCCAGGGCCGACACCGTGGGGAACTGCCCGTCGGCCCTGCGGTCGTGCAGCTGGTAGCGCCAGCGCAGGGTCCAGAAGTCGTTGAGCCGCTCCCACCACACCCGGTGTGCCGCCGCGGCCATCTCGGTGCCGTCCGCACCCGACGCCCGTCGGTACGCGCGCGCGTACGGCCGCACCTTCTCCAGGGCCAGCTCGCCTCCGGGCCGTACGAAGAAGATCGCGGCGGCCCTGACCGCCTCCTCCGCCCGGGGGCGCACCCCCAGCCGGTCCCAGTCGACGATCGCGGCGGGTTCCGCGCCCCGGTACAGCAGGTTCAGCGGGTGGAAGTCACCGTGCACCCAGCCCGCGGTGGCGGCGGGCGGCGGGCGGTGGTGGGCGTGCTGGGCGAGCAGCCTGCGCCGTTCCCTGAGACGGTGCTCCGCGAGCGCGTCGAAGCTGTCCCGGGGGCGGTGCGCCCGGGCCAGCCCGAGCAGTTCCTCGATGGCCCGGAAGGTCTCCGGGAGGTCGGCGCTCGCGCATCCGCTCCCGTCGGTCGGGTCGTGCGCCTCCTCCGGTCCGGAGGGCTCCATCACCCGGGCCAGGGCCGTGTGGACCTGCCCGAGGAGGGTGCCGAGACGGCGGGAGCCGCCGGTGGAGAGCTCGCTGCCGTCACGGTGACGGCCCTCGATCCAGGGGTGCAGGGCGTAGCAGTGGCCGTCGACGACGGTGACGGTGCGGCCCCGGGCGTCGGCGAGGGGCGGGGCCACGGGCAGACCGAGGGCGTACAGGCGCTGGGTCGCCCGGTGCTGGCGGGCGACGGTGGCGCGGTCGGCGGTGGCCGCGTCGAGGTGCTGCTTGAGGAAGTAGGTGCCCCGGGTGGTGGCGAGGCGGAAGCCGCGGTTGAGGAGCCCTTCGGCGACGGGCACGCAGGAGAGGGGCTCTCCGGCGTGCCGGTGGCGGCGGAGCAGGGCGCCGACGGGAGGTGCACCGGTGGCCCGTAATGCGGTGCCTAACGGCCGGGGCGGGCCGTCCGCTGCCCGTAACGCGTCGTCGGCGGCCGGCGTGCCGGCGGCGCGGCGTCGGTGCGCGGAGGGGCGGGCCCGGCCGTCGGGGGACCGGAGGGCGGGGCGTCCGGTTTCGAGGGCCCCGGGGAACGGCGGAGGGTTTCCGGCCGGTGACGAGAGTGTTTCAGATGAGCGCAACACTCACCAAATGTTAGATCACGCTGCGTGGTGGAGATGTCGCTCTGTGGAAGGGGAGGGGGTGGCGGGTGCCTTCGTCCCGCTCGGGTAGTCGAGCGCGTGCACCGTCACGAACTGGGGCTCGATCCGCATGTAGACCGCCTCGTAGGGCTCGCCGTCCACCCGTTCGGGCTCGGGCCCGAAGGCCGCCAGCTGCTCTTCGGTGGGCTCGACGATCTCGGCGGTGCCGGTGAACTGCACGGACCAGATGTTCTCGGCCCCGGACTCGAAGTTGTCGGCACCGTACGCGACGACGCTCCCGTTGCAGGCCCGGTGGTAGCCGAGCCCCCGGTGCATCCGCAGCAGGACGCGGCCGTCGGCCACGATGTGGCGGGCGGGGGCGACGAACGGCATCGCCCGCATGCTCGTCGCCACCCGGCCGTACGACACGCGGCTGAGCAGATCGATGGCGCGGATCTCGTCGGTGGACATGGCTTCCACTCTCCGCCACCGGCACCGGGTCGGGAAAGGGGCCCCTGCCCCGGTTCGGCGGGGACGTAGGTCCCGAATGCGGGCCGTCGGCCCGGCCTGGTCCGTACGGGGGAGGCAGGGGTCCGCCCCGGGCCCCGCAGCTGTCAGTGGCGCTCGGCCTGGAGCCGCGCCACGTACGCCGCGGCCTGCGAGCGCCGCTCCATGCCCAGCTTGGACAGCAGGCTGGAGACGTAGTTCTTGATGGTCTTCTCCGCGAGGTGGAGCCGTTCGCCGATGACCCGATTGGTCAGGCCCTCGCCGATCAGATCCAGGATCTTGCGCTCCTGATCGGTCAGACGGGCGAGCTTGTCGTCGCCCTTCGGATTGTTGCCGTCACGCAGCCGTTCCAGGACGCGGGCGGTCGCCACCGGATCGAGCAGCGATTTGCCGGCGGCCACGTCCCGCACCGCGTTGAGCAGTTCGTTTCCGCGAATGGCCTTGAGGACGTATCCCGAGGCCCCGGCCATGATCGCGTCGAAGAGCGCTTCGTCGTCCGCGTAGGACGTCAGCATCAGGCACTTGATCGAATCGTCCTGTGACCGGATTTCGCGGCACACCTCCACCCCGCTGCCGTCCGGCAGCCGGACGTCCAGCACCGCCACGTCGGGGCGGGTCGCGAGGATCCTGACCAGGGCGTCCGCCGCCGTCCCGGCCTCGCCGACGACCTCGATGTCGTTCTCCACGGAGAGCAACTCGTGAACGCCGCGCCGGACGACTTCATGGTCGTCCAGTAGAAATACCCGGATTTTTCCTTCTTCGCGCACGCAGTCAGTCTCACATATTGGGTCTTCCGGCGCCCGGGGTGCGCGGGATAACGTGCCGGGTGTTCCGACGACGGCGTCGGGTCGTTGTCCGTGCGCTGACCAGCAGCGCATCCCCCTTTTTCTCGATTTACTTGGAAATCCAAGCAAAATCGCAGGTCAAGTGGGGTTTCGCGGGAATGCCGCGCAATGGGTAACGTGCCTATGACGACGCTCGCCGGGGCACCTGTCACGCCCGACTCCGGCCGCGTCGCACCCACCCCGTGCGAAGGTACGGACAAGGCGGAGCCGCACTGGCCCCACCGGCGAACCCGGGGGCCGGACCGACGGAGGAGCACGCACGTGACCGTGGAGAGCACTGCCGCGCGCAAGACGACGCGACGCAGCAGCGGCACCAAGCGCACCGCAAGCGCGAGCACGAGCACCACCAAGAAGGCGACGGCGAAGAACGCCGAGGCCTCGGAGCCCGAGCTCGTTCAGCTGCTGACGCCCGAGGGGGAGCGCGTCCAGCACCCCGAGTACGACATCGATCTGAGCGCCGAGGAGCTGCGCGGTCTCTACCGCGACATGGTCCTCACCCGCCGCTTCGATGCCGAGGCGACGGCCCTGCAGCGTCAGGGCGAGTTGGGCCTGTGGGCCTCGCTGCTCGGCCAGGAGGCCGCGCAGATCGGGTCCGGTCGTGCCCTGCGCGACGACGACTACGTCTTTCCGACCTACCGGGAGCACGGCGTCGCCTGGTGCCGCGGGGTCGATCCGACGAATCTGCTGGGGATGTTCCGCGGTGTGAACAACGGCGGCTGGGACCCCAACAGCAACAACTTCCACCTCTACACGATCGTCCTCGGCTCGCAGACCCTGCACGCCACCGGCTATGCCATGGGCATCGCCAAGGACGGCGCGGACTCCGCCGTGCTCGCGTACTTCGGCGACGGCGCTTCCAGCCAGGGCGACGTGAACGAGTCGTTCGTCTTCTCCGCGGTCTACAACGCTCCCGTCGTGTTCTTCTGCCAGAACAACCAGTGGGCCATCTCCGAGCCCATCGAGAAGCAGACGCGCGTCCCGCTCTACCAGCGCGCCCGCGGCTTCGGCTTCCCCGGCGTCCGCGTCGACGGCAACGACGTCCTCGCCTGCCTGGCCGTGACCCGTTCGGCCCTGGAGCGTGCCCGCCGGGGCGAGGGCCCGACCCTCATCGAGGCCTTCACCTACCGGATGGCCGCCCACACGACCTCCGACGACCCGACGCGCTACCGCCGCGACGCGGAGCGGGAGGCCTGGGAGGCCAAGGACCCGATCCAGCGGCTCCGGACGTACATGGAGAACGAGGGCCACGCCGACGCGGCCTTCTTCGAGGCGCTGGAGACGGAGAGCGAGGAGCTCGGCAAGCACGTCCGCGAGGTCGTCCGCGCCATGCCCGTTCCGGACCACATGGCGATCTTCGACAACGTGTACGCGGACGGGCACGCGCTCGTCGACGAGGAGCGCGCGCAGTTCGCCGCTTACCAGGCGTCCTTCGCGGACGGAGAGGCCGAGTAATCATGGCTGTTCAGAACCTTCCCCTCGCGAAGGCGCTCAACGAGTCGCTGCGCAAGGCCCTGGAGAGCGACCCCAAGGTCGTCATCATGGGCCTGGACGTCGGCAAGCTCGGCGGCGTCTTCCGGATCACCGACGGGCTGCAGAAGGACTTCGGCGAGGACCGCGTCGTCGACACCCCGCTCGCCGAGTCCGGCATCGTCGGCACCGCGATCGGCCTCGCCCTGCGCGGCTACCGGCCGGTCGTGGAGATCCAGTTCGACGGCTTCGTCTTCCCGGCGTACGACCAGATCGTCACCCAGCTGGCGAAGATGCGGGCCCGCTCGCTCGGCACGGTGAAGATGCCGGTCGTCATCCGCATCCCGTACGGCGGCGGCATCGGCGCCGTCGAGCACCACTCCGAGTCCCCCGAGTCGCTCTTCGCGCACGTCGCGGGCCTCAAGGTGGTCACCCCGGCGAACTCCTCCGACGCCTACTGGATGCTCCAGCAGGCGATCCAGAGCGACGACCCGGTCATCTTCTTCGAGCCCAAGCGCCGCTACTGGGACAAGGGCGAGGTCGACACCGAGGCCATCCCCGGCGAGCTCCACAAGGCCCGCGTCGCCCGCCAGGGCACGGACCTCACCCTCGCCGCCTACGGCCCGATGGTGAAGACCTGCCTGGAGGCCGCGGCCGCCGCGGCCGAGGAGGGCAAGTCGATCGAGGTCGTGGACCTGCGCTCGATCTCCCCGCTCGACTTCGACACCATCCAGGCCTCGGTCGAGAAGACCCGTCGCCTGGTCGTCGTCCACGAGGCCCCGGTGTTCTTCGGCTCCGGCGCGGAGATCGCCGCCCGGATCACCGAGCGCTGCTTCTACCACCTGGAGGCCCCCGTCCTGCGGGTCGGCGGCTACCACGCGCCGTACCCGCCGGCGCGCCTGGAGGAGGAGTACCTGCCGGGCCTGGACCGCGTGCTCGACGCCGTCGACCGCTCGCTGGCGTACTGAGGAGAGCACCCGTGACCATCCGCGAATTCAAGATGCCCGACGTGGGCGAGGGCCTCACCGAGGCCGAGATCCTCAAGTGGTACGTCCAGCCCGGTGACACCGTCACCGACGGGCAGGTCGTGTGCGAGGTCGAGACGGCCAAGGCGGCCGTGGAGCTGCCGATCCCCTTCGACGGCACCGTCCACGAGCTGCTCTTCCCCGAGGGCACGACGGTCGACGTCGGCCAGGTCATCATCTCGGTGAACGTCGGCGGCGAGGCGGCCCCCGCGGCCCCCGCGACCCCGGCCCCCGCCGTGGTCGAGGCCCCCGTGGCCGAGGAGCCCGAGCCGGAGGGCCGCCAGCCGGTCCTCGTCGGCTACGGGGTGTCGGCGGCCTCCACCAAGCGCCGGGCCCGCAAGACCGCCGAAGCCGTCTCCGTTCCCTCGGTGCCGGAGCAGCTGAACGGCCATGCCGCCGCGGCGGCCCGTCCGCTGGCCAAGCCGCCGGTGCGCAAGTTGGCCAAGGACCTCGGCGTCGACCTGGCGACGGTCACCCCGACCGGTCCGGACGGCATCATCACCCGGGACGACGTGCACCGGGCGGCCGTCCCGGCGCCCGCTCCGGCTCCCGTGGCCGAGGCTCCGGCCCCCGCCTCGGCTCCGGCCCCCGTGGTCGAGGCCCCGGCCCCCGCGCTCACCGGCTCCTCCGACGCCCGTGAGACCCGCATCCCGATCAAGGGCGTGCGGAAGGCCACGGCGGCGGCGATGGTCGGTTCGGCCTTCACCGCGCCGCACGTCACCGAGTTCGTGACCTTCGACATCACGCGCACGATGAAGCTGGTCGAGGAGCTCAAGTCCGACAAGGACATGGCCGGACTGCGGGTCAACCCGCTCCTCCTCATCGCCAAGGCGGTCCTGGTCGCGGCCAAGCGCAACCCGGACATCAATGCGGCCTGGGACGAAGCGGCGCAGGAGATCGTCCTCAAGCACTACGTGAACCTGGGCATCGCCGCGGCCACCCCGCGCGGTCTGATCGTGCCGAACATCAAGGACGCGCACGCCCAGACCCTGCCGGAGCTCTCGAAGTCCCTGAGCGAGCTGGTCGCCACCGCCCGCGAGGGCAAGACGACCCCGGCGGCCATGCAGGGCGGCACCTTCACCATCACCAACGTCGGCGTCTTCGGCGTGGACACCGGTACGCCGATCCTCAACCCCGGCGAGTCCGCGATCCTCGCGGTCGGCGCGATCAAGCTCCAGCCGTGGGTCCACAAGGGCAAGGTGAAGCCGCGACAGGTCACCACGCTGGCGCTCTCCTTCGACCACCGCCTGGTCGACGGCGAGCTCGGCTCCAAGTTCCTGGCGGACGTCGCCGCGATCCTGGAGAACCCGAAGAGGCTCATCACCTGGGCGTAGTGGCGAGGTTCGTCCGTTTCACGTGAAACATCCGGCGGTGGCCCATGCCACCGCCGGATGCGTTTCCGCCTCCTGCAGCAGGGACGGGACGCCGTCGGGCAACGGTCCCGTCCGCGATGCGGACGGGACTGCTCCTTGGACCCCTGTTGTATCTAAGCTGTGCCCATGCCCCCGCCAGCGCTCTCGTCCACCAGGCAGCCCCCCGCCGCCGACCGCGTCTACGCCCACGTCAAGCAGGCCGTGCTCGACCGGCGCTACGAGGGGGGCACCCTCCTCACCGAGGGCGAACTCGCCGAGGCCGTCGGGGTGTCCCGGACCCCCGTCCGCGAGGCACTGCTCAAGCTGGAGATGGAAGGGCTGCTCAAGCTCTACCCCAAGAAGGGCGCCCTCGTCCTCTCCGTCTCCGCACAGGAGATCGCGGACGTCGTCGAGACCCGCCTGCTCGTCGAGGAGTTCGCCGTCCGCCGGGCCGTGCCCGCCTCCCCCGCCCTCATCGAACGGCTCGAAGAACTCCTGGAGGAGCAGAAGCGGCGCGCCGCGGCAGGCGACCTCGCCGAGGTGGCCGTCACCGACCGCTGCTTCCACGCCGAGATCGTCCAGCACGCCGGCAACCAGATCCTCGCCCGGCTCTACGACCAGCTCCGTGACCGGCAGCTGCGCATGGGCGTCGCCGTCATGCAGGCCCATCCCGACCGGGTCGCCAAGAACATCACCGAACACGCCGAGATCCTGGACCGGATCAAGGACGGCGACGCCGAGGGCGCCGCCCACCACGTGCGCCGCCACCTCGGCCGGGTCAGGGTCCTGGTCCGGGGTGAGGACCGTTGAGCGGCCGCAACGGCCACGGCTCCGCCGCCTCCCTGCCCGGCGACCCGCCCGGCGGGCGGCGCGCCGCCCTCGTCTGGGGCGTCGGCGTCGCCGTCTACTTCGTCGCCGTCATCTTCCGCACCTCCCTCGGCGTCGCGGGACTCGACGCCGCCGACCGCTTCGACGTCAACGCCTCCGCGCTCTCCACCTTCTCCATCCTCCAACTGCTGGTCTACGCGGGCATGCAGATACCCGTCGGCCTCATGGTCGACCGGCTCGGCACCAAGAAGGTCCTCGCCCTCGGCGTCACCCTCTTCACCGTCGGCCAGCTGGGCTTCGCGCTCTCCCCCTCGTACGGCACCGCGCTCGGCTCCCGCGCCCTCCTCGGCTGCGGCGACGCCATGACCTTCATCAGCGTCCTGCGCCTCGGCAGCCGCTGGTTCCCGGCCCGCCGCGGCCCGCTCATCGGCCAGGTCGCCGCCCTCTTCGGCATGGCCGGCAACCTGGTCTCCACCGTCTTCATCGCCCGCGCCCTGCACGGCCTCGGCTGGACGACCACCTTCGTCGGCAGCTCGCTCGCGGGCGTCCTCGTCCTCGCCCTGCTGCTGCTCTTCCTCAAGGACCACCCCGAGGGACACGAACCGGAGCCCGTCCCGCACGCGGGCATCGCGTTCGTCCGGCGCCAGATCGCCGAGTCCTGGCGGGAGCCCGGAACCCGGCTCGGCATGTGGGTGCACTTCACCACCCAGTTCCCGGCCATGGTGTTCCTGCTGCTCTGGGGACTGCCGTACCTCGTCGAGGCACAGGGACTGTCCCGGTCCGCCGCCGGAACGCTGCTCACCCTCGTCGTGCTGTCCAACATGGTCGTGGGCCTCGCCTACGGCCAGATCATCGCCCGCCACCACGCGGCCCGCGCCCCGCTGGCCCTCGGCACGGTCGCGGCCACCGCACTGCTGTGGGGGGCCACCCTCGGCTACCCCGCCGACCACGCACCGATGTGGCTGCTCGTCACCCTCTGCCTGGTCCTCGGAGCCTGCGGCCCCGCCTCGATGATCGGCTTCGACTTCGCCCGCCCGGCCAACCCGCCGGAGCGCCAGGGCACCGCGTCCGGCATCGTCAACATGGGCGGTTTCGTCGCCTCGATGACGACCCTGCTCGCGGTCGGCGTCCTGCTCGACGCGACGGGCGACGACTACCGGATCGCCTTCTCCTCCGTCTTCGTCCTGGAAGCCCTCGGCGTCGTGCAGATCCTCCGCCTCAAGGCCCGCACCCACCGCAGGGAACGGGAACGGCTCGTCGCCAGCCGGGTGGAGGCCGTGCACGTGCCCGTCTGAGGCGGGGACGTGCACCCCCCGCCGCGGAGGACGTCAGGACCCACCGGACACCATCGGAGCCCTGCCGACACCGGCGACGTCCCCCCGGGCGGGCACGACGGTCAGCGGGGCGTCACCGCGAAGTTGTCGAGTATGGCGCGGGCCAGGTCGGCGTCACCCTCCGTCTTGACCTGATCCGCCACCTCGGCCGGCCGGACCCGACCGCAGGCCAGCCGCACGAACGTCTCCCAGTCCGTCGCCAAGCTCACCGCGGGACCCAGCGACGGCGCCCCGTCCACCGACCCCCGGCCCTCCGCATCGACCCGTATCGTCCGCAGGAACTCCACCGGCCCGGTCACATCGAGCACCACCGCCGACGAAGCCGGCGCCCCCGCGTCCTTCGCGACCGCCTTCGGCAGCGCCTCCAGCAGCACGTCCCGGGTCACGAGGGCCCCCGCGGAGTCCAGGTTCCCCGGCGCGTTGAGCGCCGTCCGAAGGTCCTGCTCGTGCACCCACACGTCGAAGGCGCGCATCCGATAGGCCAGTTCGAGGGACTGCTCGGCCCCGAGGGGAGCACGGATCAGGTGCTCGGGGGAACGGTTCTCGTTGCGGAGCTGCCGGGCCCGCCGGATCAGGATGTACTCCAGCTCCGAGGTCATCTCCGGGGCGGTGTGGTGCCGCCGCACATCGACCTGGACCTCCATGTAGCGGGAGAAGTCGCTGCGCACGTGGTAGAGGTCGCGCGGCAGCGAGTGGATCGGCCGCGGATCGCCGAGCATCTCCGTCTCCATGCCGATCACATGGGACACGACGTCCCGCACCGACCAACCGACACAGGGCGTCGGCCGGTTCCACTCGCTCTCCACGAGGGGCTGCACCAGCTCGGCTATCGCCTCGATGGAGTGGGTCCAGGCGTCGGCATAATTCTGGAGGCTGGGATGGACGGTCACGGGACCCCTCGGCGGTTCTTCGGTGCGCGGGCTGAAAACACGACTGGGTGGGAGGCTCGGACGCTAAGTTACGCTGCCCGAAGGCACACCGGCAGTGCTTTCGTGTGACGATCGTAGGCCGGTCTTGACGGCTCGAATGCCAGGACGGTGGTAGTGTGCGCGCCTCGCTGATCCAGATCGCGGTAGACCCGGACGAACCGGTCGATGCCCGTCGTGCCCGCGCGGCACGTCTCGTACGGGAGGAATCCGGCCGCGCCGACCTCGTCGTCCTGCCGGAGCTGTGGACCGTCGGCGCCTTCGCATCCGAGCTCTTCGCCGCCGAGGCCGAGCCGCTCAACGGCCCGACCCACCGGGCGATGGCAGCCGCCGCCAGGGACGCCGGGGTCTGGCTGCACGCCGGCTCCTTCGTCGAAACGGAGGGCGGTGCCCTCTACAACACCTCGCTCGTGCTCTCGCCCGACGGCGAACTCGTCGCCTCCTACCGGAAGATCCACCGCTTCGGCTTCGACAAGGGCGAGGCCGTCATGATGGCCGCCGGCGAAGACCTGGTCACCGTCGACCTCCCGCACCTCACCGTCGGCGTCGGCACCTGCTACGACCTGCGCTTCCCGGAGCTCTTCCGCGGCCTGGTCGACGCCGGCGCCCAGGCCTTCGTCGTGCCCGCCGGCTGGCCCGCCCTCCGCCGCGCCCACTGGACCCTCCTCGCCCGGGCACGAGCCGTCGAGAACCAGGCGTACGTCCTCGCCTGCGGCACCGCCGGCACCCACGCGGGCGTGGAGCAGGCCGGGCACTCGCTCGTCGTCGACCCCTGGGGCGAGACCCTCGCGGAAGCCGGACCGGACGAGGAGGTCCTCCGCGTCGTCCTCGACCCGGCGAAGGTCCGGACGACCCGGGAGCAGTTCCCGGCGCTCAAGGACCGCATCCTCGGAATCGCGCCGCCGCACACCCGCCACGCCTGAGACGGCCAGGAGGAGACCGCATCCCGTGAACGACCACGACGGGGCCGTCGGTGCCTTCGCCGCGCTTTCGGCCCGCCGCCCCGAACCCACCCCCGAACAGCGGGCGGCACTCGCCGCCGGCACCGGCCTCTCCACCCTCACCGCCCTGGTGCCCCCGCCCACCACCCCCCGGCTCGGTCCGCACGACTGGGCGTGGTTGTACGAGCGCCTCGGTACCCGCCTCCCCACCGAGTACGTCCGGCTGATGGAGGCCTACGGCGCCGGCGAATGGTGCCAGTGGCTCCGCTTCCAGGTTCCACGGGGCACCGACTCCTACGACCTGGCGCCCTGGGCCGAGTGGTACGCCGACTGCTACCGGGGCCTGCGCGCCGACCACCCCGCCTACCACCCGCTCGCCGCCTGGCCGGAACCGGGCGGTTTCCTGCCCTTCGCCGACTCCATCGACGGCGACCAACTGTGCTGGCTCACCGAGGGCGACGAACCCGACGCCTGGCCGCTGGTCGTCGTCCCGCGCCATGCCGGTCAGGGCCCACCGCTCACCGGCACCCTCGTCGAGACCCTCCTCGCCTGGCTGCGCGGTCACCTGCACGTGGAAGGACTGCCCCGCCCGGTGCGCCCCGACGAGGACCCGCTGGACGTCATCGACTTCGAGCAGTTCGAGGAGGAGACCGACGGGCGATGACGGCCCGCTACTCCTCCCGCTCCCGCTCCGACATCCTGATGACGCACACGGCGACCGCGATCTGGAGGGCCGGGTCGGCGTCCTCGCGGACCACGTTCACCGCGTAGGTGTCGCGGATGCGGAACCACTGCCTGGAGATGTGGGCCAGGAGTTCCCCCTCGTACTCGACGATGAACTCCCGGTCCAGGATCCGGCCGCTGACGTCCAGTTCGGTGCCGTCGACGAGCGTCACCCGGTAGTGGTTGCGGAGCAGGGAGAGCCGCTTGCGGCGAACGGTCGCGAGGGGCCGCTCGTCCCGTTCGACGGTCATCGTGTCCCGGAGGCTGAACACCTTCTGCCGCAGCGTGATCAGGACCTGGCCGTCGGGGTCCTTCAGTTCCAGGGTGTCGCGCAGCCGCAGGGCCTTGCCGTCGACGAGGAAGGCGTGGCGGCCCCGCTCGTCCTCGATCCAGTAGTCGTCACCGATCGCGAAGATCTTGTCCCGCACGAGATATTTCACGGGCCCATGTCTGCCCCGGCCCGGCGGCTTCCCAACCGGGCCGGGGGGTGAACCCGCCCCGCCGGTCCCGTCTGCCCGCCGGTCCCGTCCGCCCCGCTCCACCGGTCTCCCCCGGGCGGTGACCGTCCGCCGGGCGCGGATGGCAAGCTTGAAGGATGAACGATGCTGCCCCGGCGCCCACCCCTGCGCCCGCACCCCGCAAGCGTGCCCGTGTCCGTGCCCCGGAGCTGATCGGCAAGGGCGGCTGGATCAACACCGGCGGGAAGGACCTGAAGCTCGCCGACTTCCGAGGTCGCACATTGATCCTCGATTTTTGGACCTTCTGTTGCATCAACTGCCTGCACGTCCTGGACGAACTCCGTGACCTGGAGGAGAAACACCGCGACACGCTCGTGATCGTCGGGGTGCACTCGCCGAAGTTCGTGCACGAGGCCGATCACCGGGCCGTCGTCGACGCCGTCGAGCGGTACGAGGTGCACCACCCCGTGCTCGACGACCCCGAGCTGGCGACCTGGAAGCAGTACGCCGTGCGGGCCTGGCCGACGCTCGTCGTGATCGACCCCGAGGGGTACGTCGTCGCCCAGCACGCGGGTGAGGGGCACGCCAACGCGATCCGGACGCTCGTCGAGGAGCTGGAGGCCGAGCACGAGGCCAAGGGGACGCTGCGGCGCGGGGACGGGCCGTACGTGCCGCCCGAGCCCGTCGCGACCGACCTCCGGTTCCCCGGCAAGGCGATCGGACTCCCGTCCGGGAACTTCCTGGTCTCCGACACCACCCGGCACCAGCTCGTCGAGCTGGCGGAGGACGGCGAGACCGTGGTGCGGCGCCTCGGGGAAGGAGTCTTCCGGGAGCCGCAGGGCCTGGCACTGCTCCCCGACGGAAAGGTCGTCGTCGCGGACACCGTGCACCACGCCCTGCGGACCTACGACCCGGAGAGCGGGGCGATCGAGCTCGTCGCCGGCACCGGGAAGCAGTGGTGGCAGGGCTCCCCCACCTCCGGGCCGGCGCTCGACGTCGACCTGTCCTCGCCGTGGGACGTGGCCTGGTGGCAGGGCAAGGTGTGGATCGCCATGGCCGGCGTGCACCAGCTGTGGACCTACGACCCGCAGACCGGGACCGTCGAGGTCGCGGCCGGCACCACCAACGAGGGGCTCGTCGACGGGCCCGCCGCCGAGGCCTGGTTCGCACAGCCCTCCGGGCTGGCCGCCGCCGGGGACCGGCTGTGGATCGCCGACTCGGAGACCAGCGCCCTGCGGTGGATCGACACCGACCTGGTCGTCCACACCGCCGTCGGCACCGGCCTCTTCGACTTCGGCCACCGGGACGGGGCCGCCGACCAGGCGCTGCTCCAGCACCCGCTGGGCGTCACCGCCCTCCCCGACGGCTCGGTCGCCGTCTCCGACACGTACAACCACGCGCTGCGCCGCTTCGACCCGGCGAGCGGCGAGGTCACCACCCTCGCCACGGACCTGCGCGAGCCGAGCGACGCGGTCGTCGTCGACGGGGACGTCGTGGTCGTCGAGTCGGCCCGGCACCGGCTGACCCGGCTGCGGCTGCCGGAGGAGGCCGTCCAGGTCGAGTCGGTCGCCCACCGCACGCAGCGGGAGGCGACGGAGGTCGCTCCGGGCCGGCTCCGTCTCGACGTGGTCTTCCAGGCGCCGCGCGGCCAGAAGCTCGACGAGCGGTACGGCCCGTCGACCCGGCTCCTGGTCTCCTCGACCCCGCCGGAGCTGCTGAGCTCCGGCGAGGGCACGGGCACGGACCTGTTCCGGGAGCTCGACGTCGACCCGGAGGTCGCGGAGGGCGTGCTGCACGTCTCGGCGATGGCCGCGTCCTGCGACGACGACCCGGCCAACGAGTACCCGGCCTGCCACGTGCACCAGCAGGACTGGGGGGTTCCGGTGCGGATCACGGCGGACGGGGCGACCCGTCTGCCGCTGGTGCTGGCGGGCCTGGACGAAGAGGGCTGACCCGTGGTTCCGGTGAGGTGAACGGGCCCCGGGGCAGAGCGCACGGCTCTGCCCCGGGGCCCGTCGTCGTTCGGCGGTGCGGCGGGGTGGACTCAGGACGCCCTGGGGCCGCCGTGAGGGCCGCCGTGAGGGTGGCCGGCGGCCTGCTGCTGGAGCAGTGCGGCGATGGTGTTGACGTCGTCGCCGATCTCCAGCAGGCCGTCGACGTTCGCCGCCGAGGCCCCGTTGACGCCGACGAAGAAGGTGTGCAGCCGTCCGTGACGGGCCACCAGATAGCCGGCGAGGGTCTGTGCGCCCACGCCGTACCGCTGGTTGAGGGCGTCGCCGCCGGCGACCGTGCCGGTCTTCGCGAAGACCTTCCCCTTGGCGGGGCAGGCGGTGCAGGAGAGGGCGAGGCTCCCGTCGACCCCGAGGATCGGCAGGGCGGTGCGGAAGCGGTCCGCCTCGGGGGTGCGCAGCCAGTGGCGCAGGATCTGGTGGAGCGCGACCGGGGTCGCCCGGTCCACCGGGTCTCCGCCGCGGCCGTCCGCGAGTTGGATCTGGGTGGGGTCGACGTCGGCCCGCTGGAGGAACGACCGGAGCACCGGGAAGCCGTCCTCGCAGTCGCGGCTTCCGGTCGCGGTGGCCATGGTGCACAGGGCGAGGTTGGCGCCGAGGTTGTGGCTGACCTTGAGGATCAGCTTGGCGTACTCGGCGTAGACCGGGGAGACGTACGCCGCGACCCGCTGGCCCCCGACCGGAGCCGGCGGGAGCGAGGAGACCGGGTTGGGGCCGGTCGGGGCGGCCGTGACGCGGACGCCCGCGCGGGCGAGCGCTTCGATCAGGGCCGTGCGTCCGAAGGCCGAGGGGTCGTTGACCGGGGAGATCCGCAGGACGGGCGGGGAGCCGGCGGCGACGGTCCCGGAGAGCGTGATGCGGGTGCCGTCGGCGGAGGCGGACACCTGGATGTCGGTGGTGCCGCCGGCGGGCACCGTGCGGACCGTGGAGGTCACCCGGTAGGGGGCGACCTGCGGGCGCCAGAGGAGTTCGGCCGGCTCGCCCGGGCTGGTCGGCGTGGTCAGCAGGTCGATGACGTTGTCGTTGACGATGAGCGGGGACGGGCGGGGGTCGAGGTCCGGCCGGGCGAAGAGGCGGTCGTCGACGACGACGTCCCCGTTGACCTCGGTGATGCCCGTGGCGCGGACCTGCCGGGCCAGGGAGTCGAGCCCGGCGAGCGGGTCCTCGGGGGTGAGGGTGGCGCCGGGGATGTCATTGGCGTAGGTGTGGTCGATGGTGGTGAAGTCCACGGTGCCGTCGGGCTTGGTGCGCCCGCCCATGGTGAGGTCGCCCTGGGCGACCAGCACCAGGCTGCCGCGCAGGACGGAGCCCCGGCGGGTGCCGAGGGCCTGCACCGGGGTGGTGAAGCGGTGGTCGCCGCCGAGGGTGTCCCAGGCGCCGGAGACGGAGAAGAGCTTCTCCGCGGATCCGGGGATGAAGAACTGGTGGGGGTACATCGAGTGGAAGACCCGGCCCGTTTCGGGGTCGGTCTCCAGGAGGCCCCACTGGGCGTGCGCATAGGCCGGCTTGTCCATGATCGCGGTGATCGCCGGGTCGAGGGGGCCGTGCGGTGCGGGGGGCGGGCCGGTCGTGGCACGCGCAGCGGTGGTGGTGGTCGTGCCGGTGAGGGCGGCGAGGACCGCGGTGACGATGCCGAGGACTCGCCATCCGCGCAGGGGTGATCGCACTGTTCCGTCCGTTCGGGAGGCGGGACGTGGAAGGCCCGGAGACCGAATGGCTCCCGTGGGGACGGCGGTCAGCGGGCACGCCCGGTGCACGCTAATCCGGTGGATCGGAGGGCGGGCGGTGGCGGTGCGGCGTGTGGCGCATCGGGGCGCCCGGCTCATTCGACTGGCCGAGCGGCGTCCGGGGCGGGCGTCGCCGAGGGGGCGTTCGGGTGCGGGGACGGCCGAGCGGCCGTCCCCGCCGTGGTGGCGGGGACGGCCGCTCGGCCGGGGTGGCTCCCGAGGTCAGGGACGGCTCCGGGGGCCGTCCGGTCAGCCCTCCAGGAAGGCCACCAGGGCGTTCGCGAGGAGGTACGGGTCGTCCGCGCCGCAGAGTTCGCGGGCGCTGTGCATGGAGAGGATCGCGACGCCGATGTCGACGGTCGTGATGCCGTGGCGGGCGGCGGTGATCGGACCGATCGTGGTGCCGCAGGGCATGTCGTTGCTGGAGACGAAGGACTGCCAGGGCACGCCCGCCTTCTCGCAGGCGGCGGCGAAGACCGCGCGGCCGCTGCCGTCGGTGGCGTACCGCTGGTTGACGTTGACCTTGAGGATCGGGCCGCCGTTGACGCGCGGGTGGTGCGTCGGGTCGTGGCGCTCCGCGTAGTTGGGGTGGACGGCGTGGCCGGTGTCGGAGGAGAGGCAGACGGTGCCGGCGAGGGCGCGGGCGCGGTCCTCGTAGGAGCCGCCGCGGGCGTAGACGGAGCGCTCCAGGACGTTGCCGAGGAGGGGGCCCTGGGCGCCGGTGTCGGCTTCGGAGCCGTTCTCCTCGTGGTCGAAGGCGGCGAGGACCGGGATGTACGGGAGGTCCTCGCGCCCCGCGAGGGAGGCGAGCGCGGCGGTGGCCGCGTGGACGGAGAGCAGGTTGTCCATGCGCGGTCCGGCGAGGAGTTCGCGGTCGCGGCCGAGGTAGGCGGGGGCGTCGACGGCGTGGACCATGAGGTCCCAGCCGCTGACGTCCTCGGCGTCGACGCCGGCCTCGGCGGAGACGAAGGAGATCAGGTCGCCCTCGTGGACCTCGCCGATGCCCCAGATGGGCTGCATGTGGCGCTGGCGGTCGAGCTTGAGCCCGTCGTTGGCCTGGCGGTCGAGGTGGATGGCGAGCTGCGGGACGCGCAGCAGCGGCCGGTCGACGTTGACGAGGTGGTGGCTGCCGTCGCGGAGGGTGAGGCGGCCGGCGAGGCCGAGGTCGCGGTCGAGCCAGGTGTTGAGGAGGGTTCCGCCGTAGATCTCGACGGCGACCTGGCGCCAGCCCTGGGCGCCCATGTCGGGCTGCGGCTTGACGCGCAGGTTGGGGGAGTCGGTGTGGGCGCCGACGATCCGGTACGGGGTGTGGGCGGCGGCGCCTTCCGGCACGTACCAGGCGATGATCGCGCCGCCGCGGATCAGGTACTTCCCGCCGCTGGTGGCGTCCCAGGCCGCGGTCTCCTCGACGCGGCGGAAGCCGGCCTTCTCCAGCCGCTCGGCGGTGCTCGCGACCGCGTGGTACGGCGAGGGGGAGGCCGTCAGGAAGGCCATCAGGTCGTCGGTGTGGGCGCGGTCGAAGGGGCCGGCGCCTGGGCGGGAAGCTGCGCTGCTCATGGGCCCCACCTTACGCAGGCGTCGGTATGCGGATACGGGGTCCCGCAAGAAGGGACGCGGGACGGCCGCTGCGGGCGTCGGCCGGGGCCCCGGGCACGGGTCCGCCGGGGCGGGGCGGGGCGGGGGCGAACCTCCGGAAAGGGCGGAACGGCCCGCCCCCCTCCCCGGGGACGGGCCGTTCCTTGAAGGACGGGGAGCGTCTTAGAACGCGGCCTCGTCCAGGTCCATCAGCGAGCCGTCGACGGCCTCGGCGAGGGCGCGCTCGGCGGTGACGCCGGGCAGGACGTTGGCGGCGAAGAACTTCGCGGCCGCGATCTTGCCCTGGTAGAAGGCGACGTCCTTGCCGGTGGCGCCGGCGGCCAGCTTCTCGGCGGCGACGGCCGCGCTGCGCAGCAGCAGGTAGCCGACGACGACGTCGCCGGAGGCGAGCAGCAGGCGGGTGGTGTTGAGGCCGACCTTGTAGATGTTCTTGACGTCCTCGCCGGTGGCGGTGAGGTCGGTGATCATCGTGCCGACGATGCCCTCCAGGTCGACGGCGGCCTTGGCGAGCGCGTCGCGGGCCTCGGCCAGCTCCTCGCCGCCGGTGCCGACCGCGAGGAACTTCTTGATCTCCTCGGACAGCGCGTTCAGGGAGGCGCCCTGGTCGCGGACGATCTTGCGGAAGAAGAAGTCCTGGCCCTGGATGGCGGTGGTGCCCTCGTACAGGGTGTCGATCTTGGCGTCCCGGATGTACTGCTCGATCGGGTACTCCTGGAGGAAACCGGAGCCGCCGAAGGTCTGGAGCGACTGCGCGAGCTGCTCGTAGCCCTTCTCGGAGCCGTAGCCCTTCACGATCGGCAGGAGCAGGTCGTTCAGGCCGTGCAGCGCCTTGGCGTCCTCGCCCGCGGCCTCCTTCAGCTGGATCTCGTCCTGCACGGTGGCCGTGTAGAGGACGAGGGAACGCATGCCCTCGGCGTACGCCTTCTGCGTCATCAGCGAGCGGCGGACGTCGGGGTGGTGGGTGATGGTGACCTTGGGCGCGGCCTTGTCCATGAAGTTGGCCAGGTCGGTGCCCTGGACGCGCTCCTTGGCGTACTCCAGGGCGTTGAGGTAGCCCGTGGAGAGGGTGGAGATCGCCTTCGTGCCGACCATCATGCGGGCGAACTCGATGATGAGGAACATCTGGCGGATGCCGTCGTGCTTGTCGCCGATCAGCCAGCCCTTGGCGGGGTGCTGGTCGCCGAAGGTCATCTCGCAGGTGTTGGAGGCCTTGAGGCCCATCTTGTGCTCGACGTTGGTGGCGTAGACGCCGTTGCGCTCGCCCAGCTCGCCGGTCTCCCAGTCGAACTCGTACTTCGGGACGAGGAAGAGGGAGAGGCCCTTGGTACCGGGGCCGGCGCCTTCGGGGCGGGCGAGGACGTAGTGGAGGATGTTCTCCTCCATGTCGTGCTCACCGGAGGTGATGAAGCGCTTGACGCCCTCGATGTGCCAGGAGCCGTCCTCCTGCTGGACGGCCTTGGTGCGGCCGGCGCCGACGTCCGAACCGGCGTCGGGCTCGGTGAGGACCATGGTGGAGCCCCAGCGCTTCTCGACCGCGATCCGGGCGACCTTCTTCTGCGCCTCGTTGCCCTCGTTGTAGAGGATGCCGGCGAAGGCCGGGCCGGAGGAGTACATCCAGATGGCCGGGTTCGAGCCGAGCAGCAGCTCCGCGTAGGCCCAGATCAGGGAGCGCGGGGAGACGGTGCCGCCGATCTCCTCGGGGATGCCCAGGCGCCAGTACTCGGAGTCCATGAAGGCGTTGTACGACTTCTTGAAGGTGGCCGGGACCGGGGCGGTGTTGGTCTCGGGGTCGAAGACCGGCGGGTTGCGGTCGGCGTCGGCGAAGGACTCCGCGAGCTCGTTCTCGGCGAGGCGGCGGATCTCGTCCAGGATGCTCTTGGCGGTGTCGACGTCCATCTCCTCGAACGGACCGGTGCCGTACACCTTGTCGCGGCCGAGGACCTCGAAGAGGTTGAACTCGATGTCGCGGAGATTCGACTTGTAGTGCCCCATGGCGACGGCTCCGTAAGGCTCGGGGAGGCAGGTTCCTCGTACACGTGCGTGTGCTGGGCTCCCGGGTACGGGCGTACTACCGGTGAGTAGCGCACGCTCTCTACGATGATGCTACCCACCGGTAATAAAGGCAACCCCTATCCGGACATCTGTGACACGGGCCGCACTGCGGCGGGCGCGTCAGTAGTGCTCGACCGTCTGGCCCTCGGGGACCTGGTAGCAGCCGGAGACCACGTCGATCCTCAGCATCGGCGGGTTCGTGTCCCCACCGCTGTCCTTGCGCCAGAAACTGACGTGCACGCCGAACTTCCGCTCGTCGTGGTCCGCGGTGAGCTCCAGGTTCTCGGACGGGCTGCTGTCGGGCCCATAGCCCACGATCTTCCAGCCGTGCCGGGGCAGCTCGACCTTCAGCCGCTCCATGGCCCGGGCCAGTTCCTCGTCCGTACTCGCCGTGAGGCTCCAGGGGTGGAATACCTTGTAGAACCTCTCGCGGTCCAGGCCCCGGCAGGGCTGGACCCCGGCACCGGCCTTGGACGCGCTCCCCTGGACGCCGATCAGGTCGTAGATCTCGCTCGACACCTTCTTGGTCTCGGCATTCACCTCGTCCTGGTCGCGGACTCCGACGACCTTCGGCTCGTCGGTCTTGGCGTCGCCGCCGTTGGACATGCTGCACCCCGTGAGCGTGAGAAGCGCCGCCGCGGCGAGAGCGCCGGCCCGAACATTGATCAACAGTGACCACCTTGCTGTACTTGCCAGTGACGACCGCCGCCTGGTTGTCGGTGACCCTCCCGTGCCCCCTCAGTCACCCACCTCGTACGCGGGGTCCACGTAGCACGGTGAGGTCACCGAGACCGAGAGGCTGTCGCGGGAGGCCTTCTCCCACTTCGAGGCGTTCTCGTACGTCGAGGGGAGCAGCAGCTCGATCGTCGCCGTGTGGTGCTCCTTCTCGTGCTCGACGTCCAGCTGGAGCTGCTCGGCCTCGGACTTCGCCGGCTCGAAGCGCCGGACCTGCCAGCCCTTGGCCGGCAGGTCCCGGTGCAGGACCTCCATCGCCTGCTTCAGGGCGTCGGCGGTCGGCGCGTACATCGACCAGAAGTGGCGGACGCGGAAGCCGTGGTCCACGCCGTCGCAGGGCGCGGCGTCGGGGGCGCCGTTGTTCGCCTCGCGCAGGCCCGCCGCGTCGAAGATCGCGCTGGACTGGACGCGGACCAGGTCCTTGGCCTCGGCGACCGTCTTGCGCTCCGGCTCGTAGGGCAGGCCGCTGCTGCCGTCGTTGCTCATGGTGCTGCATCCCGTCAGGAGGAGGAGAGCGGTGGCCGCGGCGGCGAGCGTGCCGCCGCGCGCCGCGGAGGAGCGGAGGGTCACTGGTGGGTCACTTCCTTGTACCGGCCGGTGACGACACGGGCCTGGTTGTTCAGGCTCTCGGTGCCGTTGTCCCAGTAGCCGCTGTGACCGCGGGAGCCGTCCGTGGCCACGATGTGCGCGCCGAAGTCGGGGTTGGTGGGGGTCAGGGGCTTCACGACGCTCATGCCGTCGCCGTCGAGCCACGAGGGCAGGACGTCGATGTCGACCTTCTTCGGCGCGTGGCCCCAGCCGCCGATGTCCGGCACCGGGTCGCTGGTGACGAAGGGGATGTTGAAGCCGCCGTACTTGTCGTCGGTGAGGGAGCCGAGCGGGGCGGGCAGGTGCAGCCCCTTGAGGTACGGGTCGCTGTCGGCCTCCGCCGCGTACACGTGGCCCTTGGGCACGTCCAGGTCGGTGGCGCTGCCCACCTGCATGCCGGGACTGCCCGCCACGAAGACGTCATCGGCGTGCAGCGTTCCCTGGCGGGCGGCGGAGCCGATGACCGTGGAGCCGTAGCTGTGGCCGGTGACCGTCAGATGCGAGGGGTCGCCCTGGTGGGTGGCGCGCAGGCCGTCCACGAAGTTGTTCAGCTTGGGGGCGCCGTCGTCCGCGTAGTGGCTGAAGGGCGCGTCCTTGACGATGTCCTGCGGGGCGTCGTAGCCGAGCCAGGTGATCGTGGACACGCTCTGCCCGTCGGCCAGGTTGTCGCTGGCCCGCCAGAGGGTCTCCATGCGCTTGATGTCGCCGCCGATGCCCTCCAGGTTGGACGTGGTGCCGGGCACGTACATCGCGGTGTGCGTGGCGGTGTCCGGATTTCCGTTGGCGACGATCGCGTGCCCGTGGCCCTGGGTGTCGAAGCCAAGGAGGTACGCCTCGGGCAGCGGTTTCTCGCCGGGCTTCTCGACCCTTCCGCTGCGGTCGAAGCGGTCCTGGATGGCGTTCATGCCCTTCAGGTCCGCTTCCAGCTCCTTCTTCCGGTCGCCGTACTCGTCGTTCCACTCCCGCCACTCGGGGTTCTTGATGACCGCCGGGTAGGAGCCGTTGGGGTTCGGCAGGTACTCCTGGGGCTGCTTCGGGATGGCGTTGAGGTCGAGCTGGGTCTGGGCACGGGTCTCCGCGAGGACCATCCGGTTGGCGTCGTCCCGGACCGCGGAGGGGAGGCCGTCCAGGGCGCCGATGGAGGCCGGGTAGAGCGTCGCGTACTCGTCGCGCTGCTCCTGTGCGAGGCCGTTCCACCAGTCGGCGTTCTCCTTGGGGGACTTGCCGCGGGGGATCTCGCCGTCGTCGGCGTACCTGCCGGCGGCCTCCTGCATCGCCTTGGTGTCCCTGGCGGCGTCGGCCAGCGTCTCGTCGCTGACGGTGAGGCCGGGCCCGGCCTTCAACTTGCGCAGGACGGAGGCGTAGCGGCCGTCGATCTCGTTGGCCTCGCGGACGGCGTCGCCGATGCGCTGGGCGATGTCCTCGGCCTTGCCCTTGTTGGCGTCGGCGCTGCCGATCCCCTCGGCCTTGCCGGGGAGGTACGGGACGGGGGCGCCGTCGTGCGCGGTGTTGCTGCCCGGAAGGAGGACGGACGACTGGATCGGGTAGGTCACCGTCCCGTCGGCGTTCACGGTGAACTTCAGGTTCTCCGCGTCCTCCAGTGCCTGCTTCAACTTCTTCTGTGGAGCCGCGAGTTCGGACGCGAGTCCGTTGAGCGCGGTGCGGATGAGCCCGCACTCGGTGTGCAGGTACTGGTAGTTGCGGGAGAGCTGCTGGACGTCGCCGCCCGCCTTGTTCGCGGTCTCGCCCTTCTGGGTGTCGTGGATCTTCGCGAACATGCCGTTGTCCACGCGGTCCTTGTCCGCATTGGCGCGGGAGCTGACCTTGCCCCAGCCGTCGGCGGCGTCGGTGTACTCGTTCAGCTTCGCGTCGCGCAGTTGCTGCCAGGTGGGCACGGCGGTCAGCCCTCCTTCTTCGGGCCGGGGTGCTTGTCGCCCTCGGCGGCGATCTTCCGCCGGGTGTCCAGCTCGCGCTCGCCGAAGTCGCGCCCGGCGGCCTTGAGCGCGCCTTCGAGGCGCTCGCACTCGTCGCGGACGTGGGTGAGGCGGGTCTTCCAGGTGCCGAGGACCTCGCCGAGGGCGGCGGAGGAGTCGAAGCCCGCGGTGTTGCCGCCGACGCCCTCGTTCGCGGTGTCGAGGTCGGTGACCGAGGCGGCCGTGGAGGCCTTCAGTTCGCCGGCCGTGTTGCCGGCGCCGTGCCAGGGGCCCACCTCGGCCTTGAGGTCGGGGCCGCCCCCGCCCCCGCCGTCGGGTGCGGGAAGCCCCGCGAGGGCCATCGCCGCGGGCTGCTCGCCCATGATCTCCTGCCATCTGGCGTCGAGCGCCATCTGTCACCCCCGTGGTGGCCGGATTGCTTCCGCGAATCTAGCAAGGGTCTCCGCGGCGTGCGAAGAAGAGTGCGACGGGCATCCGTGCGACTGCGGTGCGGGCCCCTCTGGTTCCCGTACCGGCTTCCCCCCGCCCCGGCGCTCGATAGTCTGGGCGCATGTACGGCTACGACCAGAATCCGGGTGCCCAGCAGCAGTACGGCCAGCCGCCCCAGCAGGGGCAGTACGCGCCGCCGCAGGCCGGCATGCAGGGCGGGTACGGGCAGCAGGCCCCGCTCTATCCGGAGCCGTCCCCGCCCTCCCTCGCCGACGCCGTGCGCGCCTTCACGACGGGCACCCTGGCCGCCGAGGACTTCCAGCAGGTCTTCGCGACCTCGAAGGTCTACTGCCCGCGCGGGGACAACCCGGGCTTCCTGGCCCTGCACAACACCCAGCAGCCGGTGATCCCGATGTTCACCTCGCTCAAGGAGCTGCGGCGGTACGCGGGCAAGGAGTCCAAGTACTTCGTGATCACCGGCGCCGAGGTGATCGACCTGCTGCCGACGGGGTACGGCTTCGTCCTCGACATGGAGGGCGACCACCGCATGGTCTTCGACGCGAAGGCCGTGGAGCAGATGGTCGACTTCGCGATGCGGCGGATGTACGGCTGACCGAGGCTGGACGTGCTGGAGAGGGCGCCCGGGAGGAATTCCTCCCGGGCGTTCCGCGTTCCAGGTGACAAGAAGTTCACTGTTCAACTAAAGTGGATGCACAAGGTCGCACCTAGGAGGTCCGGTCATGCCCGCTGTGACTGTCGAGAACCCGCTCACCCTGCCGCGCGTCGCCGCCCCGGCCGACGCCGTCTCCCGCCCCGTGCTCGCCGTCACCACGGCCCCCCAGGGGTTCGAGGGCGAGGGCTTCCCGGTCCGCCGGGCGTTCGCCGGGATCAACTACCAGTACCTCGACCCGTTCATCATGATGGACCAGATGGGCGAGGTGGAGTACGCGCCCGGAGAGCCCAAGGGCACCCCCTGGCACCCCCACCGCGGCTTCGAAACCGTCACCTACATCATCGACGGCACCTTCGACCACCAGGACTCCAACGGCGGCGGCGGCACCATCACCAACGGCGACACCCAGTGGATGACCGCCGGCTCCGGCCTCCTCCACATCGAGGCCCCGCCGGAGTCCCTCGTCGTCAGCGGCGGCCTCTTCCACGGCCTCCAGCTGTGGGTGAACCTGCCCGCGTCCGACAAGATGATGGCCCCCCGTTACCAGGACATCCGCGGCGGCCAGGTCCAGCTCCTCACCTCCCCGGACGGCGGCGCCCTGCTCCGCGTCATCGCCGGCGAGCTCGACGGCCACCAGGGCCCCGGCATCACGCACACCCCGATCACGATGGTCCACGCCACCCTGCGCCCGGGCGCCGAGATCACCCTGCCCTGGCGCGAGGACTTCAACGGCCTCGCGTACGTGCTCGCCGGACGCGGCACGGTCGGAGCCGAGCGGCGCCCGGTCCACCTCGGCCAGACCGCCGTCCTCGGCAAGGGCGGCGCCCTCACCCTCCGCGCCGACGAGAAGCAGGACGGCAACGCGCCGGACCTGGAGGTCGTCCTCCTCGGCGGCCGGCCCATCCGCGAGCCCATGGCCCACTACGGCCCGTTCGTCATGAACACCCAGGCCGAACTCCGGCAGGCCTTCGAGGACTTCCAGGCCGGCCGCCTGGGCACCGTCCCCGCGGTCCACGGGATGGGCGAGTAGGACCCCCACCGCCCGTTGACGGACCGTCACCCGTACGGTCCGCCAGCGGGCGACGACACGCCGACGGGCATGGTCCGGTGGTCGGGTGCAGACGAGTGGAGCGCCCCTCCTTCCCGAACCCGCCCGCCGGTTCGCCGCCTGGTGCGCCGTCCTGCTGCTCGCCGCCGGGGTCGCCGCCGTCTTCATCTGGCTCTGCGTCGTCTTCAAGACGGCCGTCACCCCCGTCCTGCTCGCGATCCTCGGCACCGCCCTGCTCGGCCCCCTCTACCGGCGCCTGGTGCGGATGAAGGTCCGCACCTCGCTCGCCGCCGCGCTCACCGTCCTCGCGGTCCTCCTCGTCGTCGGCGGGGCCACCTACATCGTGGTCCTCGCCCTCGTCGAGACCGGCGACCAGATCATCGCCTCCCTCCGACAGGTCGCCGTCGGCATCGCCGAGCACCTCGGCGCGGCCGGGACCTCCCTGGACGACCTGGCCGAGAACGCGAAGACCCTCCTGGAGAGGTTCGGCGGCACCGCCGCCTCCGGGGTCATCAGCGGCATCAGCGTCGTCGGCGAGATGCTCGCCATCGGCGTCCTCGCGCTGCTGCTCATCTTCTTCTTCCTGAAGGACTCCGACCGGGCCGTCGACACCCTGCGCTCCCTCGCCCCCCGCGCCACGGGCGACCTCGTCGAGGCCATGGCCCGCCGCGCCTTCGAGGCGGTCGAGGGCTTCATGCGCGGCACCACCTTCGTCGCGCTCGTCGACGCCTTCCTCATCGGCACCGGCCTGCTCGTCCTCCAGGTGCCCGGCGCGGTGGGGCTCGCCGCGCTCGTCTTCGTCACCGCCTACATCCCCTACCTCGGAGCCTTCCTGTCCGGTGCGATCGCCGTCCTGGTCGCCCTGGCCGACCGGGGCTTCGTCATCGCCCTGTGGGTCTTCGGCATCGTCCTGGCCGTCCAGGCCATCGAGGGCAACGTCCTCCAGCCCGTCGTGCAGAGCCGCACCGTGCAGATGCACCCCGCCGTGGTCATGCTGGCCATCACCGCGGGCGCGTCCGTCGCGGGCATCCTGGGCATGCTCCTCGCCGTACCGCTGACGGCTGCGGCGACGGGCGTCCTCGGCGAGCTGCGCACCCGCTACGGAGCGCGTCCCGAAGCCGCGGAGGAGCCGCCCTAGCCGTATTGCCCGGTGGGGTCGGGGACGCGGCGGGTGGTGCATTCGTCGACCCTCGACGGCCCCGGTCTCCTGTCCCAGACCCGGGTGCAAAGCAGGCGTCTCAGCTCTCAGCGGGGCGGCGGGCCGGTCTGCTTGCCGGGAATCGGATCGCCATCAACGGGGTTGGTGGGGGTCATGCGAGCGATACAGGTGTACGAAGTGGGCGGCCCCGAGGTGTTGCAGGAGGCCGAGGTGGACCAGCCGCGGCCGGGTCCGGGCGAGGCGGTCGTGGAGGTCGCCGCATCCGGGGTCAACTTCCTCGACGTCTACCACCGCGAGGGCCGGTACGGCCTCCCGCTGCCCTTCACCCCGGGCGCTGAGGGCGCCGGCACGGTCGTCGAGGTCGGACCCGGCGTCGCTGACGTCGCGGTCGGGGACCGGGTCGGCTGGGTGGAGATTCCCGGCACCTATGCCGAGCGGGCCGTCGTGGACTCCTCCCGGCTGGTGCCGCTGCCCGACGACATCGACTTCGAGACCGCCGCCGCCGTCCTCCTCCAAGGCATGACCGCGCACTACCTCGTCACAGACGCCTACCCGGTCCAGCGGGGCGACACGGTGCTCGTGCATGCGGCCGCCGGCGGCATGGGACTGCTGTTGACCCAGCTCATCACCCATCTCGGCGGCAGGGTGATCGGCACGACGTCGACCACGGCGAAGGCCGAGCTCGCGAAGCGTGCCGGGGCCGCCGAGGTGATCCTCTCCTCCGCCGTCGACGATCTCGCGGCCGAGGTGAGGCGGCTCAACGGCGGTCAGGGACTGCCGGTCGTCTTCGACGGCGTCGGCGCGCACACCTTCGACGCGAGCCTCGCCGGCCTGCGACCCCGTGGCCATCTCGTGCTCTTCGGCGCGGCAAGCGGTGCCGTGCCGCCGTTCGATCCGATGCGGCTCGCCCGCGGCGGTTCGCTGACCCTGATCCGGCCCAGCCTCGGGGACTACGTCGCCGACCGGACCGAACTGCTCCGACGGGCCGCCGACGTGTTCGAGTGGGTGCGCTCCAAGGCGCTTGAGGTCACCGTGACGGGCCGCTACGCCCTGTCCGAGGCCGCCCGGGCCCACAGCGACCTGGAGGCCCGGCGCACCACTGGCAAGCTGCTCGTCATCCCCGATGCGGCCGCCATGGGACGCCGCGAGGAGACGCAGAGCTGATCGCGGGTGACGAGGTCGGGGATCTTGGAGACGGAGATGTCGGGGTCACGGCCGACCGTCATCGCCAAGGTCCCCGACAGCGTCAGGCACTCAGCAGGCCAAGATCACGTTCTGGCGCATCCGGACCACACCCCTTCGAGGTCCCTCAGCCGAGACCTGGCTCACCCGTCCACAAGCTCCCGAGACGGAACACCCAGCGGTTCTGTTCCGGGGTCTGTTCCGGGCGGCCCGGGGGCTGCCGGCCCCCGCCCTCAGGCGGTGGACAGTCCGCCCGGCTCGAACGAGGCCAGGAGCTGTTCGAGGGCGGCCTGGTCGGGGCCCACGAAGGGGTCGGCGTCGGGGACGGCCGCGATCGTGTCCAGCATCCGGTCCGTCAAGCGCACGGCCGGCGGCAGGTGCGTGCACAGCACGATCTCCGGGTTCAGCTCCGCGAGCGGCGCGAGCGTCGCCCGGTACTTCTCCGCGTCCACCAGGTGCACCCACGGGCTGTCGATCGTCGCCCACAGCGTCTGGGCCCGCCGCAGCTCCTCCGGCTTCAGGTCGCTCGCGTGCCCGCTCTCGGCGATCTCGGCGCTCGGCATCGGGCCGCCGAAGCAGTCGGAGCTGAAGCAGATCCGGGTCCGGTCGTCGTAGAAGCCGACGGTGGCGGGGTTGTCGAAGAGCGGCGGTCGGAAGCCGTGCAGCATCCGGTCACCGACGTCGAGGGACTGGCCGGGGTTGAGGAAGTAGACCCGGTCCATGGGCAGCGCCCGCTCGGTCGACATGATGCCGGCGGCGAGGAAGGTGGTGACCACGCGCGCGCGGGGGGCCGCGTCGAGGAGGTCGAAGAGCCCGCCCGTGTGGTCCCGGTCGGGGTGGGTGAGCCAGATCCAGCGGACGTCGGCCGGGTCCATCACCCCGCCGAGCGCGGCCACGAAGTCGCGGTCCTCGACGGAGAGCCCGGTGTCGACGACGACGGGTTCGGCCGCGGTGAGGACGTAGGCGTTGACGGGGATGTGCCCGATGCCCGGGACATCGAGGCTGTCGGCGATCACCGTGGTGTCACTGCCGACCTTGTGGGTGTCCATGATGTGCTCCGTGGTCCCCCCGGGCGGCCGTACGACACCAGTGTGCGCCGCGCGGGAGGCGCCCGCGCGGCGAGGACCGCCCCGTCCCGCCCCGTCCCGCCCCGTCCCGCCCCGTCCCGCCCCGTCCCGCCCCGTCCCGCCCCGTCCCGCGCGGGCCCGCCGGGCCGGTGCGGACGTGCCGGTGCGGGCGTGTGGGCGCGGCGGGTTGGTGCGGCCCCCGTCCGGGGGGCGGCGGGCCGGGCGCCCCCGCCCGCTAGGTGCAGCAGCCGTCGCCGGTCGGCGGCTCGTTCAGTTCGAACCAGATGGCCTTGCCCTCGCCCCGCGGATCGACGCCCCAGGCATCCGCCAGCAACTCCATCAGGACCAGGCCGCGCCCGCTCGACGCCATCTCGCCCGGGTGGCGCTTGTGCGGCAGTTCGTCGCTGGTGTCGGAGACCTCCACCCGCAGCCGCCGCGACTTCTTCCCGCAGGCGACTTCGGCGACCAGGAGCGCATCGCCGTCGGTGTGCACCAGGACGTTGGTCACCATCTCGGAGACCATCAGCACCGCCGAGTCGAGCTGTTCCCCGTCCGACCAGTCGTGCAGCAGCTGTCGGATCTGCTCGCGCGCCTCGGCGATCCGCTCCGGCTCGGCCTGCGCGATCGTCATCAGGGTGCGGCGCGGGGCCTCCCGCGTGGTGTCGTCGGGCCGGCGGGAGAGCAGCAGGACGGCGATGTCGTCCTCGCGCCGGTCGGCGAGCGGTCCCGTCGTGTGGTGCGAACCGGGCCCGTGGACGGCCTCCACCAGGCCGTCGGCGAGCCGCTCCAGGTCGTCGCCCTCGTGGGACTCCAGGAGCGCCCTGACCCGCTCCCAGCCGCTGTCCAGGTCGTGCCCACCGGTCTCCAGGAGGCCGTCGGTGCAGATCATCAGGGTCTCGCCCGGATCGAGGGTGAGCCGGGTGGTGGGGTAGTCGCCGTCGGGGTCGATGCCGAGCGGCAGCCCACCGGCCGTCGGCCTGAGCAGAACCGTTCCGTCGTTCATCCGCACCGCCGGGTCCGGATGCCCCGCCCGTGCGATGTCGACGGTGCCCGTCCCGAGGTCGACCTCCAGGTACAGACAGGTCGCGAAGCGCGGCCCGCCGTTCTCCGCCGCGTCGTCGCCGTCGGTGATCCCGTACAGGAAGCGCGAGGCCCGGGACAGGACCGCGTCCGGCCGGTGTCCCTCGGAGGCGTACGCGCGCAGCGCGATCCGCAGCTGCCCCATCAGCCCGGCGGCCCGCACGTCGTGCCCCTGCACGTCGCCGATCACCAGCGCGATCCGCCCCGCGTCCCGCCCGCCCCCGCGGGAGGAGCCGCCGGGCAGCCGGATGACGTCGTACCAGTCGCCGCCCACCTGGAGCCCGCCGCCGGTCGGCACGTACCGCGCGGCGATCCGGATGCCGGGGATGCCCGGCCCGAGGGCCGGCATCATCGTCCGCTGCAGTCCCAGGGAGAGCTCGCGCTCCGACTCGGCCACGCCCGCGCGCGCGAGGGCCTGGGCGAGCATCCGCGCGACCGTCGTCAGCACCGAGCGCTCGTCCGGGGTGAACGCCACCGGGTGCTTGAAGGCCGCCATCCAGGCCCCCATCGTCCGCCCGGCCACGACCAGCGGCACGAAGGCCCAGGAGCGGCGTCCGAAGCGCTGGGCGAGCGGCCAGGTCATCGGGAAGCGGCGCAGGTACTCCTCCGGGGTGGGCAGGTAGATCGCCCGACCCGTGCGCACGACCTCCGCCGCCGGATAGTCCGTGTCGACGGACATCGACGAGAACGGCCCCTCGTCGCCCTCGCCGTGCCCGTGGTGGCCGATCACCGTCAGCCGTTCCCCGGCCACCCCGAAGACGGCGAGCCCGTCCGGCGAGAAGCCCGGCATGGACAGCGAGGCGGCGACCCGCAGCACCTCGGCCGTCGACCGGGCCTCGGCCAGCGCGCGTCCCGCATCCAGCAGGAACGCCTCCCGGGAACGGCGCCAGTCCCCGGTGATCGGGGTGTGCGCAGCGGTGCCGGGAAGCTGCTCGGCGACCTCCTGGAGGGTGCCGACCAGTTGGTAGTCGTTCCCGTCGACGAGCGGTTTCGACCTGCTCCGGACGGTACGGATCACCCGTCCGTGTTCGTCCATGATCCGCAGCCTGGCCTCGGCGAGGGTGCCCTCGGCGACGGCGAGGTTGACCACCCCGTCGATCTCGTTCCAGTCCACCGGGTGGAAACGGGAACGCACGGCGGCCTCGGAGAGCCGTGCGGGCTCGGCGGGCAGCCCGAGCAGCCGGGCTGCCTCCGCGTCGAGCGAGACGATCCCGGACGCGTTGTCCCAGCGCCACAGACCGGTCGCGATCGCGGCCAGGACGTCCTCGGTGCGCATTGCCCCACTTTATGAATATCGGACACCAGGTCGCCAGCGAGAGTATTCGAAATCCGATCACGGCCCGGCCGGTACTCTGGGTGGGGACTGCCTGCGTGTCCCGTGACGTCCGTGACAGCGGCCACGGGACGGCGGCCCACGACCCACGACCCCGAAGACTGGATGAACGACGATGCATCGGTACAGGTCCCACACCTGCGGCGAGCTCCGCGCCTCTGACGTCGGCACCGACGTCCGGCTGAGCGGCTGGCTGCACAATCGGCGCGACCTGGGCGGCATCCTCTTCATCGATCTGCGCGACCACTACGGCATCACGCAGCTCGTCGCCCGGCCCGGCACCCCCGCCGCCGAAGTCCTCGACAAGCTCACCAAGGAGACCGTCGTCCGCGTGGACGGCAAGGTCGTCTCCCGCGGTGCGGAGAACGTCAACCCCGAGCTGCCGACCGGCGAGATCGAGATCGAGGCCGTCGAGGTCGAGGTCCTGGGCGCCGCCAAGCAGATCCCCTTCACCATCAACGCCGACGACGGCGTCAACGAGGAGCGGCGCCTGGAGTACCGCTTCCTCGACCTGCGCCGCGAGCGGATGCACCGCAACATCATGCTGCGCTCCGCCGTCATCGCCGCCATCCGCTCCAAGATGGTGGCCCTCGGCTTCAACGAGATGGCGACCCCGATCCTCGCCGCGACCTCCCCCGAGGGCGCCCGCGACTTCGTCGTCCCGTCCCGTCTGAACCCCGGCAAGTTCTACGCGCTGCCGCAGGCCCCGCAGCAGTTCAAGCAGCTGCTGATGATCTCCGGCTTCGACCGGTACTTCCAGATCGCGCCCTGCTTCCGCGACGAGGACGCCCGCGCCGACCGCTCGCCGGGCGAGTTCTACCAGCTCGACGTCGAGATGTCCTTCGTCGAGCAGGAGGACGTCTTCCAGCCGATCGAGAAGCTCATGACGGAGCTCTTCGAGGAGTTCGGCGGCGGCCGGCACGTCACCTCGCCGTTCCCGCGGATCCCGTTCCGCGAGTCGATGCTCAAGTACGGCAACGACAAGCCCGACCTGCGCACCGACCTCGAACTCGTCGACATCACCGACGTCTTCGAGAACTCCGAGTTCAAGGCCTTCGCCGGTAAGCACGTCCGTGCCCTGGCCGTGCCGAACACCGGTGACCAGCCGCGCAAGTTCTTCGACTCGCTCGGCGACTTCGCGGTCTCGCTCGGCGCCAAGGGCCTGGCCTGGGTCCGCGTCGGCGAGGAGGGCGCCCTCACCGGCCCCATCGCCAAGTTCCTCACCGAGGAGAACGTCAAGGTCCTCACCGAGCGCCTCGGCCTCGCCGCCGGCCACGCGGTCTTCTTCGGCGCCGGCGACTTCGACGAGGTCTCCAAGATCATGGGCCCGGTCCGGGTCGAGGCCGCCAAGCGCGCCGGCCAGTTCGAGGAGGACGTCTTCCGCTTCGCCTGGATCGTCGACTTCCCGATGTACGAGCGGGACGAGGAGACCGGCAAGATCGACTTCTCGCACAACCCGTTCTCCATGCCGCAGGGCGGTCTGGAGGCCCTGGAGACCCAGGACCCGCTGGACGTCCTCGGCTGGCAGTACGACATCGTCTGCAACGGCATCGAGCTCTCCTCCGGCGCCATCCGGAACCACGAGCCCGAGATCATGTTCAAGGCCTTCGAGATCGCCGGCTACAGCCGCGAGACCGTCGAGTCCGAGTTCGCCGGCATGCTCCGCGCCTTCGAGTACGGCGCCCCGCCGCACGGTGGCATCGCCCCCGGCGTCGACCGCATCGTGATGCTCCTCGCCGACGAGCCCAACATCCGCGAGACCATCGCCTTCCCGCTCAACGGCAACGCCCAGGACCTCCTGATGGGCGCCCCGACCGAGCTCGACGAGGCCCGTCTGAAGGAGCTGAACATCCAGCTCCGCAAGCCGGTCGCCAAGGAGAAGCCGGTGGACGGCCGTCCGGTCACGGAGTCGGTCCACCCGGAGGCGGGCCGCTGAGCCCGCCCGGCTGACACCTGACGGGGGGCCCGGAATCCTGACGGATTCCGGGCCCTTCCGCGTTCTCAGCCAGTCAGCCTCGTGCACGGTGCACGCGTTCACATCCGGAGGACAGAAGCCGGCGGAAGTGACTCACCAAGGGTTCCACCGCGGCAGGGTCCCGGAGCACCACGCGAGCTCTTCTCGTCTGCGGGAAGAACGTCCTCCGGTCGGGCGGGGCGGGGCAGGGCGGTCCGCGTCGTCTTGCGGGGAGAGCCTCCGTGGCGCCGACGTTCTCGCCGGTCACCCCGCTGACGCGCATCCGCCGCAGGTGCCGGGTTCCGGGGCGCGGAAGGCGCGGTCGCAGACCTCGCAGTTCTGGAGCGGGTGTCGGACGGACGGCTCCTCGCGGGGACGGAAGGGCAGCAGGGGTGGGAGCTGGGCCGTGAGGCGGTGGGCCAGGAGGGCGGCGGGGCGGTGGAGGGGCTCCCCGGGGAGGCCGTCGGTCAGGACGCGGTGGACGGCTTCGGCGGGGACTCCCCGTTCGAGCCAGGTCGCGACGCCCGGGGCCAGGTGGTCGACGTCCTTGGCCGAGAGGTGGAGCCGCCAGTCCTCGCGGCGGAGGCCGGCGAGGACGCCGATGGCGGTGACGAGGAGGTCCGGGGCCGGGTAGGCGGGCTGCGGTACGGGCGGCAGGGCGCGCTGCCGCTGGGGCGGTGTCCCGCCCCGGCGGGGCGGGGGCTGCGGCTTGGGCGTGGACCGGGGCTTCGGGCCGTTCGGGGTGCCCGTACGGCCCGGTTGGTTGCAGGAGACCGTCCGCGTGACGACCTGCCCGCTCGCCGTCCGCTCGCGGGTGCGGCGCAGATAGCCGTGCTCCTCCAGCTCACGCAGGGCGGCGGCGATCCGGGTGGTGCCCTCGGGGAACCGCGACGCGAGCGCCTTGATGCCGACGGGCGCGCCGGTGGGCAGCGACTGGATGTGCACGGCCAGACCGATGGCCAGCAGCGAGAGTTCGGCGTGCTGGGCGAGGTGGTTGCCGATCACCGTGAAGCGGGTGCCGTGGCGGACGTTGTCGTGGACGACGCCGGCGGTGGCGTTCCTACCCCGGGAAGGGTGGTTCTTGGCGGTGTTACGGGACGCGGGGCGCGGGAGCGCGCTAGTGTCGCGGGTATCCATCAGGAAGGTGCTTCTTCCTTGTTGGTCAGGCCCTCGCATCGGGATGCCAGTCCCTGCGGGGGCCGACGCATTTCTGCGGTCGGGTTGTTGGGGTGAGCGTAAGGCAGGCAACCAGCCCAAAAGCCAGCTGAGTTGGCATATTCACTCGCGTGAGTGACCATCCCGTCCATCGGGGAGGAGGGGTGGGGTTTGGTTCGGTTCCTTTCCCCCAGTGGTCGTCCTTGGGGGACGTTGGCACCCACCGGAGCCCGTCCGTCTGGGCTCCGGTGGCGATGCCGTCCATGCAGGTCAGGGGCACGGTAGGTCGATTTCGGCCCACACGGTCTTGCGGGGTGAGGGGCCGGTCGTCACGCCCCACCGGTCCGCGAGTGCCTCGACGAGCAGCAGCCCGCGCCCGGAGTCCCCTTCGGGAGAGGGCTGTCGGACGTGAGGGAGGTCTTCGCCCCGTGTGTCCATCACCTCGATCCGAAGGCCGTCCCCGCGCGCGAGGAGTGCGAGCCGGAAGCTCCGGCCGGCGACCCGGCCGTGCGTCGCCGCGTTCGTGGCGAGTTCCGCGACGACGTGGGTGGCGGTCTCGACCACGCGGTACGGAACCGCGTGATCCCGCATCCACTCGACGGCGAGCAGCCGCGCGAGCCGGGCCCCACGCGGGGTGGGTGACAGGAGCACGCTGAAGTAAGGCGCAGGGGAAAGGAGTTGAGTGGTGTTCTGCTGATTCACGTCACCGAGCGTGGTCGCCCCTGGCTACCGTGAACAGTGATGGCGTCGATGCGTAGAGTGACTGTCCGGGGCTTGTCCACTGCTGTCCGGGCTGTCCGAACTCCCCTCGGGGGTAGGGGTATCGCGCCATGGAGCGGGTCGAGGGAAGGGTGCGGTATGTCGGCGGACGGTGGGGCCCAGCGGCTCAAGAACGAGGCGGACGAGCCGGGGTGGGAGGTCGACCCGGACGACGACTGGGGCGTGGCCGTGGTCGCCACGGTGGGGCGGCAGTTGAGGCTGCGGCGTGAGGCGGTGGGGATGGGCGTCGCCGAGTTCGGCGAGGCCCTCGGCTACGGCGAGGACCTGGTCTACAAGATCGAGGGCGGCAAGCGGATCCCGAGGCCGGAGTACCTGGACAAGGCGGACGAGGTCCTCGGTGCGGGCGGGCTGATCTCGGCCATGAAGGACGACGTGGCGAAGGTCCGGTACCCGAAGAAGGTGCGGGACCTGGCGAAGCTGGAGGCGCGGGCGGTCGAGATCCAGCTGTACGACCCGCTCAACATCCACGGCCTGCTCCAGACCCCGGAGTACGCGCGCGGGCTGCTGCTCATGCGGCGGCCGGCGTACACGCAGGACGAGGTGGAGCGGATGACCGCCGGTCGCGTCGCCCGGCAGAGCATCTTCCAGCGGGACCCCGCCCCCGAACTCAGCTTCGTCCTGGAGGAGTGGACGCTCCGCCGCCCGCTGGGCGGGAGGGCGCTGATGCGGCCTCAGCTGGAGCGCCTGTTGGAGGTGGGACGGCTGCGGAACGTCGAGCTTCAGGTGATGCCGATGGATCGCGAGGAGCACGCGGGAGTGGACGGCAGCATCGAGGTGCTGAAGTTCGACGACGGGTCAGCTGTCGGGCGCTCTCCGGTGGTGGCGAACGGACGCCCCGTGACCGAGCGGAAACCGCTCCATATCCTGGAGATGCGGTATGGCATCATCCGGGCTCAGGCCCTCACTCCGCGTGAGTCGACCGCCCTCATCGAGCAACTGCTGGGAGAGACATGATCCGCAACACCTCGGCCGGGGACGCCTCCGAACTGGCGTGGTTCAAGAGCAGTTACAGCAGCGGAAGCGAGGGCGACTCCTGCGTCGAGGTCGCCACCTCTCTTGCCATGGTCCACGTCCGCGACTCCAAGTGCCTCGACGGCCCCCAGCTCACGGTTGCGCCCGGTGCGTGGGCGGGCTTCGTGTCGTACGCGGCCGGCTGAGTCCGGACTGCGGGTGCCCCGCGCTCGGCGCGCGGGGCACAGGTCTGTCTGCTGGGAACAGGGCGTCTGGCTGGGGGAACGGCTCCCCTTCATCGAAGCCCTCGCCTGCGTCCTGCGGGGCGCGCACAGCGGCCCGCGCCGTGGCCTTAAGAGCAGCCGCCCGCCGCCGTCACACTTCCCGTCCCGTCTCCGTCAGTGTGGTGTCCGGCTCGGTCGAGGCGGACGCGGAAGCAGCCGAAGGAGCCGTCGAGATGTTCGCCGAGATGTCCACCACCGCCATGGTCGTCACCGCCGTCGCCGCCTTCATGGCCGGGTTCTCCGGAGCCTCGATCTTCTTCAAGGCCAAGTTCACGGTGGAGCCCCTCGCCGAGTACGGCGTGCCGCAGGCCTGGTGGAACTGGCTCGGGGCCGCCAAGACCGCTGGGGCCGCCGGGCTCGTCGTCGGGTTCTGGGTGCCGGTGATCGGGACGCTCGCCGCGATCGGCCTGGTCCTGTACTTCGCCGGGGCGGTGATCACCGTGATCCGTGCCCGCGCGTACGGGCACGCACCCTTCCCGCTGATCTACATGGCGCCCGCCGTCGCCGCCCTGGCCCTCACCTGGTGACACCCGGCCAGCAAGAAGGCCGCCGTCCCCGTACGAGGGGGCGGCGGCCTTCTTCGTGCCTCGGGACGTCCCTCAGGACGTCAGTCCTTCTTCGGCTCCTCCAGGCGCGGGAACAGCACCGCGCCCTTCGTCACCGTCGAGCCGGCGGGGAGCTGTCCCCAGGTGGCCGCGGACTGGACCGGCTGGGAGGCCAGCGCGCCCAGGGACGCCTCGGCGCCCAGCGAGTCCCAGAGGGCCTGGGAGGTCTCCGGCATGATCGGGTTCAGCAGGACCGCGACCGCGCGGAGCGACTCGGCGGCCGTGTAGAGGACGGTCGCCAGGCGGGCCCGGCCCTCCTCCGAGTCGTCCTTGGCCACCTTCCACGGCTCCTGCTCCGTGATGTAGCCGTTGACCTGCTTCACGAAGTCGAAGATCGCCAGGATGCCGGACTGGAAGTCCAGCTCCTCGCCGATCTTCGCGTCGGCCGTGGAGACCGCTTTGGCCAGGCCCTCGTGGAGCGCCTTCTCCGCGTCGCCGTCGGCCGTCGAGGCCGGCAGCTCGCCGCCGAAGTACTTGCCGACCATGGCCGCCACCCGCGAGGCGAGGTTGCCGTAGTCGTTGGCCAGCTCGGAGGTGTAGCGGGCGGTGAAGTCCTCCCACGAGAACGAACCGTCCTGGCCGAAGGCGATCGCCCGCAGGAAGTACCAGCGGTACGCGTCCACGCCGAAGTGCGAGGTCAGGTCCTGCGGCTTGATGCCGGTCAGGTTCGACTTCGACATCTTCTCGCCGCCGACCATCAGCCAGCCGTTCGCCGCGATCCGGCCCGGGACCGGCAGGCCCTGCGCCATCAGCATCGCGGGCCAGATGATCGCGTGGAAGCGCAGGATGTCCTTGCCGATGAGGTGCACGTTCGCCGGGAAGGTCCCGTCGAACTTCTCCTGGTCGGCGCCGTACCCGACGGCCGTCGCGTAGTTCAGGAGCGCGTCGATCCACACGTAGATCACGTGCTTGTCGTCCCACGGCACCGGGACGCCCCAGTCGAACGTCGAGCGCGAGATGGAGAGGTCCTCCAGGCCCTGCTTGACGAAGTTCAGGACCTCGTTGCGCGCCGACTCCGGCTGGATGAAGCCCGGGTTCGCCTCGTAGAACTCCAGGAGCTTCGGGCCGTACTCGCTCATCTTGAAGAAGTAGTTCTCCTCCTTGAGGATCTCCACCGGCTTCTTGTGGACGGCGCAGAGCTTGGTGCCGTCCTCCGCCTCGATGAGGTCGCCGGGGAGCTTGTACTCCTCACAGCCCACGCAGTACGGGCCCTCGTACCCGCCCTTGTAGATCTCGCCCTTGTCGTACAGGTCCTGCACGAACTCCTGCACGCGGTCGGTGTGACGCTTCTGGGTGGTGCGGATGAAGTCGTCGTTCGCGATGTTCAGGTGCTCCCAGAGGGGCTTCCACGCCTCCTCGACGAGCTTGTCGCACCAGGCCTGGGGCGTGACGTCGTTCGCCTCGGCCGTGCGCATGATCTTCTGACCGTGCTCGTCCGTGCCGGTGAGGAACCACACCTTCTCGCCGCGCTGACGGTGCCAGCGCGTGAGCACGTCGCCTGCGACGGTCGTATAGGCGTGGCCCAGGTGAGGAGCGTCGTTTACGTAGTAGATGGGGGTCGTGACGTAGTACGCCTTCGCCCCCTGCTTCTCGGATCCAGTGGCCGCCATGGTCGAAATCCTAACGGCCTGGCGGAGATCCACTCACCTCGATAAGCCGGGGCCGGGGAGGACCCGCGGAACCCCGCCGCTCCCCTTGCCCCCGCCGCCACCGGCCCGCGGCGACGGTGACCCCGCGGTCACCGTCGCCGTCGTCGGCCGCTAGAACTCCAGGCCGGACAGCAGGCCCCGGTAGAAGGCCGCGTGCGCCGTCTCCACGGGGGTCGCGCCCGCGAAGTACGTGCTGGTGCGGGAGGTGCCGTCGAGCTTGCGGAGGTAGTCGAAGGCCTTGTTGTCCTCCTCGCCCCAGGCCACGAACCGCCAGTGCAGCGGACGGTCGGCGGCCTCGGCGAGCGCCTGCGTGGCAGCCGTCTTCGACTCCGGGGCGCCGTCGGTCTGGAACACGACGAGCGCCGGACGGGCCGGGTCCTCCTTCGCGTGGTGGGCCAGGACCTCCTCGACCGCACGGTGGTAGTTCGTGCGGCCCAGCCGGCCGAGGGTGCCGTTGACCTCCTCCACGCGGGTGGGGGTGGTCGTCGCGGGAGTGAGGTCCACGGTGCCGTCGACGTCCGTCGAGAAGAACACGGTCGTGACGGTGGCGGCCTCGTCCAGGTGCGCCGACAGCGCGGTGACCTGCTCGGCGAGCCGCTGCACGGAGCCGTCCTTGAAGTACCCGCGCATCGAACCGGACCGGTCCACCACCAGGTACACGGCGGCCCGCGTCCCGGTCAGCCCCTGCTTCTTGAGCTGGGCACCGGCCGCCTTGTAGGCGTCGGCGAGGTGCGGTGCGACGGCCTTGACGGCGGCGAGGGGGAGGGCGGGGGCGGGTGCGGGCGTCTCGTCGGGGGTCTGGACGGGGTCGCTCGGGGAGTCCTCGGACCGGGCCGGGGCGGGCGCGGCCTCCTCGGCGGGGGCCGGGTCGACCGGAAGTGCCGGAGCCGGGGACCGGTCGGCCGGCTCGTCCGCCGCCGCGGCGGCGATCGCCTCCGGCTCCGCGGGGACGGCGGACTCGGCCTGCGGCTCCGTGGGCTTCGCGTCGTCCGCGGCGGCGGGCGCCTCCGGCTCCGTGGGCGCCGGGGCTTCTGCGGCGGCGGGCGCCTCCGGCTCCGCGGGCGCGGTCGTGTCGGCCTGCGGCTCTTCGGCCGTGTCCGTCTGCGGGGCGGCGGGGGCGTCCACCGCGGTGTCGGTCGTCGTGCCCGTGGCCTCGGTCACCGCCTCCGGTCCGTCGGCCCCGGCCGGCTGCTCGGCGGCGGGCTCCACCGCTTCGGAGAGCGCTTCGGAGGACGCTTCGGACACCGCTTCGGCGGGCTCCGCGACCGCTGCGGTCACGACCTCCTTCGGTGTCGGAGCTTCCTCGGCAGCCTCCGTCGTGGCCCGCTCGGGTGCGGTGACGGTCTCCGCGGCGGGGGGCACCTCCTCGGAGGCGGCCGGCTCCGGCTCGGCGGTCGTCTGCTCGGGGACGGCGGCCTCGGCAGCGGGAGCCGTCCCTTCGAGGACGGTGGCTTCGGGGGCGGCAACCGGCTCCGAGGACGCGGCCGTCTCCGCCTCCGCCTCCGTCTTCGCCTCCGTGGCCGCGACCGGGGCGGGCTCCTCCTCGGCGTCCGTCCGTGCACCCGCCCCCTCGGCCGTCACGGCCGGCTCCGCCTCCGCCTGCCCACCGGTGGCGGCGGCCCGGGCCCTGGGGATCTGCGGGTTGTCGAAGGACGCCGCCACCAGGTCGTCCGCGGCGCGACGGGCCTCGTCCGAGTCGTCCGGTGCGGTGGAGGGTGCCGGTGCGGTGGAAGCCGCCGGTGCGGTGGAAGCCGCCGGGGCGGCCGGCGCGGCCGGGACGTCTCCGGTGGTCCCTCCCTCGACGGCGTCCGTGGTCGCCCGCGTCTCCGGGACGGCCTGCTTCTCCGGAACGGGGGTCTCACGCGTCTGGGGCGGGACGGAGGTTGCCGGGGTTTCCTCGCGGTCCCGGCCGAACACCTTGCGCAGCATGCTCCGAATACCCATGGGCGAACCCTTTCGCATGAGTGGGGGTGCAGTGTGAATGTCCGTACTGGGCGTTTCGGGACGTTCATCCCTGGCCAGGGCGGACACGTAAGGTTAGCGGCCGTCCCCGCTCTCTCCGATGACCCGGCCGTCCTCGGTTGTCGTGCATTCACGCGGTGTTCACTCCTTCGCCGTCCGTGTGCAGGCGTACGCGCATAGCGTCGCCGCCGAAGGAATCCCGACAGCATGTCGGCGCAGTGGTGCGCCGGAGGAGGACGAAGTGCGCAAACTGCTGCCGCTGCTGAGCACGAACGCCCACGGAGGTGGCCGTTCCGCTCTCACCTGCCGGTTCCGCTGCGGTGACGCCTGCTTCCACGAGGTGCCCAACACCAGCGACAACGAGTACGTCGGCGACGTCATAGCCGGCGTGCTCTCGCGCCGCTCCGCGCTCCGCGCCGCCGCCGTCGTCACGGTCGCCTCCGCCGCCGGCGGGGCCGTCGTCGTCGGGGCCGCGCCGGAGGCGGCTGCCCGTCCGTCGAAGCCCGAGCGCGTCGACGGGGCCCGTGGCCTCCGCTTCAAGCCGGTGGCGCCCAACACCGACGACCGGGTCACCGTTCCCGTCGGATACGAACAGAACGTGGTCATCCGCTGGGGCGAGCCCATCCTCCGCGGCGCGCCCGCCTTCGACCCGGAGAAGCAGACCGCGCAGGCCCAGGCCGGCCAGTTCGGCTACAACAACGACTTCCTCTCCCTGCTGCCGCTGCGCGGGGAGCACCACCGACAGGTCCTCGTCGCGAACCACGAGTACACCGACGAGGTGCTCATGTTCCGCGGCTACGACGAGGCCGACCCGACCCGCGAGCAGGTCGAGATCGCCTGGGCCGCGCACGGCCTCTCGGTCGTCGTGGTCCAGGAGGAGCACCGCACCGGCAAGCTGACCCCGGTCACCCGCCACCACCTCAACCGGCGCCTCCACACGACGAGCGAGTTCGAGCTCACCGGTCCCGCCGCGGGCAGCGACCTGCTCAAGACCTCCGTGGACCCGACCGGACGCAAGGTCCTCGGCACGCTCAACAACTGTGCCGGCGGCACCACGCCCTGGGGCACCACCCTCCACGGCGAGGAGAACTTCAACCAGTACTTCGCCAACGGCTCCAGCGCCACCGACAAGCGGTACGGCGTCGGCACCGGGGCCACCGAGCGGAAGTGGGAGCGGTTCGACAAGCGCTTCGACCTCGCGCAGGAGCCCAACGAGGTGCACCGCTTCGGCTGGGTCGTCGAGCTCGACCCGTACGACCCGGAGTCGACGCCCCGCAAGCGCACCGCCCTCGGCCGCTTCAAGCACGAGGCCGCGCAGCCCCGGCTCACCGAGGACGGCCGCCCCGTCGTCTACATGGGCGACGACGAGCGGTTCGACTACTTCTACAAGTTCGTCTCCTCGAAGCGGATGAAGAAGGGGTCCTCGCGGGCCGCCCGCGAGCACAACCTCACCCTGCTCGACGAGGGCACCCTCTACGTCGCCAAGCTGACCGGGGACTCGCCCGCCGCCGAGATCGACGGCAGCGGCAAGCTCCCGAACGACGGCGAGTTCGACGGCTCCGGCGTGTGGATCCCGCTCGTCACCGGCGACGTCTCGCACGTCCCCGGCATGACCGCCGAGGAGGTGTACGTCTTCACCCGGCTGGCCGGTGACAAGGTCGGTGCGACGAAGATGGACCGTCCCGAGGACGTCGAGCCCTCCCCCCGCAGCGGTCGCGTCTACGTGGCGCTCACCAACAACTCCAACCGCGGCAAGGAGGGTTACGCGCCGGCCGACGAGGCCAACCCGCGCAACCTCAACAAGCACGGGCAGATCCTGGAGCTCGCCGAGCACTGGGACGACCCGTCCTCCGACGGCTTCGCCTGGCGGCTGTTCCTGGTGGCCGGCGACCCGAACGACCCGGCCACCTACTTCGCCGGCTTCCCCAAGGAGAAGGTCTCCCCGATCTCCTGCCCGGACAACGTCGCCTTCGACCCGCACGGCAACCTGTGGATCTCCACCGACGGCAACCGGCTCGGCTCGCACGACGGCCTGTACGGCGTCGCCACGCGGGGCGAGCGGCGCGGTGAGCTCAAGCAGTTCCTGACCGTGCCGGCCGGTGCCGAGACCTGCGGCCCGATCGTCCAGGACCGACGCGTCCTGGTCGCCGTGCAGCACCCGGGCGAGATCGACGGCGCCTCCGTCGAGAACCCCGCCTCCGTCTGGCCCGACGGACCCGGCAAGATCGTCCGCCCGTCGGTCGTCTCCGTCTGGCGCAAGGACGGGCGCGACATCGGCGTCTGATCCGGTGCCCCGGGGCCTGGGAAGGGGGTCACCCCACTCCCAGGCCCTCCCGGAACCGCAGGAACTGCTCCTCGGGATCGCCGGTGTACGCCCACGGCACCCATGCGGCCCGTGACCCGAGCATCCCCAGCAGCTCCCGGGCTATCTCCACCTGGCCCGCGTAGCAGGCCGCGTGCGCCAGGAAGTTGAGGTCGGCGACCTCTTCCGGTGCCACCGGTCGGTCCGGGTCGCGGCCGCAGATCCAGCGCGCATGGGTGCGGCGCAGTTCCGTCGCCGCGAGCTCGTGCTTCCAGTGCTGGTCGAAGCCCCGCACGGGGCCCCGGCCGAGCGCCCCGTCCGCGATGTACCGGTACTCCTCGACCCGGGCCACCTGCACCAGGACGGGCAGCGGGGAGCCGGGGGGTGCCACGCCCGCCGCGTCGCGGGCGAAGTCGTACATGCTGCCGTGCGTGCCGTGCCACCGCGCCGACCAGTAGCGCAGCACCTGGACGTGCCCTTCGGTGTTGTACGGGTCGCGGCGCCGCAACTCGTCGAACCAGTGGCGCAGTTCGCGGCGCGGCACCCCGCCCTCGTACAGCCGGGCCACCGAGAGCAGCGACACCCACGGCATCGGGTCGGCCGGTGCCGCCTCGGCCGCGCCGCGGCAGGCGTCGACGGCGGCGTCGATCCGGCCCCGGTCGATGACGGCGCCCCGGCCGGCCGCGATGGCCGCGTCGAAGACCCGGACCACCTCCGTCGCGGCCCGGAGCACGGCGGCGTCGGGGTTGCCGGGTTCGGCGGCCCGCCAGGTCTCGACGGTGGAGCTGCCGGCGGCGGCGTGCGAGAGGAGCCGCAGGCGGTGGGTGCGGCGCGCCCAGTCGGTGCCGGTGGCGGCGAGCAGGTCCCGCACGCCCTGCCAGCGGCCGATGACGATGTCGTGGCGTGCTTCGGTCAGGGCCCGGTCTCCGAAGTCCGGGTCGAAGTCGGGCACGAAGCGTTCCGGGCGTGCCGAGCGGCGACGTACGGCCATCGGGGTCTCCTTCGGGTTCGGCTGCCGTCAGAAGTCGTTCTGTCTGCGGGGGACGGGTCAGAAGTCGGTGGCGTAGCTCTTGTCGTCGGTGCGGTCCCTCCGGGGTGCCGGGACCGCGGCCTGCTCCGCCGCCAGCGCGCGGACCGCGTCGAGGCGTGCCGGACGGTAGTAGTCGCTGCCCTTGCGCCAGTACACGAGCAGCGGCACCACGCCGAGGAGCAGTCCGCCGAGGCCGATGGCGAGGGCGGTCGTGGTGAGGACGCCGAGCGATTCGACGAACGCCCAGAGCATGAACGCGGAGCCCAGCAGCGGCCACAGCCCGCCGAGGAACAGGTCCTTCACGGAGCGGAACAGGACCGTCTTGTAGGCGACGACCGCGGCGATGCCGGCGAGGCCGTAGTAGAAGGCGATCTGGAGGCCGATCGCGGCGACCGCGTCGCTGAGGATCTGTTGGACGGAACCGGCGGCTGCGGCGGCGGCGAACATCAGGAGGGCGGCGCCGCCGACCGCGGCGATCGCGACCCACGGGGTGTTCCAGCGGTGGTGCACGGAGCCGAGGGCCGCCGGCAGGGTCCGGTCGCGGCCCATGGCGAACAGCGAACGGGTCACCTGGAGCAGGGTGGTCTCCAGGGTGGCGACGGTGGACAGCAGCACGGCGACGACGAGCAGTTTGCCGCCGACGCCGGGCCAGATCTCCTGGCCGAGGACGGCGAGGACGTTCGGTCCGGCGGTGCGGATCTCCTCCGCGCTGAGCAGCACGTTGACGGCGACGGTGAAGGCCTCGAAGAGCAGGAAGACGAAGCCGACGCCGACGAGCGCGGCGAGCCCGGCGGTGCGGCGGCTGTTCCGGGTCTCCTCGCTGAGGTTGCTGGTGACGTCCCAGCCCCAGTAGTAGAAGGCGGCGATCAGCGCGCCGGCGGCGAAGCCCTCGGGGCCGTCGAAGCGGTCGAGCGCGAACCAGGACCAGTCGAAGGCGGTGGCCCGGCCCCGGTGGGCGACGGCGGCGAGCACGAAGCCGAGCAGGATCAGCATCTCGGCGCCGGACATGACGAGTTGTGCCCGCACGGTGAGCCGGGCACCGCCCAGGACGACGAGCAGCATCATCAGGAACCAGCCGGCTCCCACCGCGGCGGCGAGCGGGGTGTTCTCGGCGAGTTCGGGATCGACGAGGGAGAGGGTGAGGGAACCGGCGGGCAGCGAGCCGGCCACCATGAACACGGTGGCGGAGAAGACCAGGGCCCAGCCGGAGAGGAAGCCGAGGAAGGGGTGGAGGGTGCGGCCCACCCAGGAGTATCCGGCACCGGCGTTGACGTCGATCCGGCCGAGCCGGGCGTAGGCGAGGACGATGCCGAGCATCGGTATCGCGCAGTAGAGCAGGGCGCCGGGGCCGGCGAGGCCGACCGCGCCGAAGAGGACGGCGGTGGTTGCGGCCAGCGAGTAGGCGGGGGCGCTGCCGGCGACGGCCATCACGATCGTGTCGAAGGTGCCGAGGACGTTGGGCCGGAGCCCTCTGTTGGTGGTGGTGCGCATGGCGGGTCCTCGGGGGCGCGGGGGGTGAGGCAGGGCGGTGGCAGGACGAAGGGGAGTGTCCGTCGGGCCGTTTGCCGACGGCGGAGGGCTCGGATCACGGTGAATCGTGCGCATCGTAGTCGCCCGGGTGGTTCCCGGTAACGGCGGTGGGGAGGGTTCCGTTCCGTGACCGCCGGTAAGTTCTCCGGCACGCCCCCCGAGGGGGTTTCACCGCAGGTCGGGGCCGGCGATGGCACGGGCCGCGCTGACCTCCTGGCGGAGCGGCTCCAGCACTCCGTTCTCGTCGCCGGGGAGTTCCGCGTGGACCTCCACGAGGGTGTCGGTGCCCCGCAGTCCGTCCGCGAGCTCCCGCAACTCCCTTTCCACGGCGGCGACCTCGACAGGGTCGGGGGCGGGTGCGCCGTGGTTGACCCGGATCCGGGCCGCCGTCGTCGCGTCCACGATCCGCTCCACGGCGACGACCAGCGGCCACCAGGCGGTGGCCCGGGTGCCGGTCGGGGGCGGTTCGGTGAGGGCCCGCTGGAACTCGGAGCGGACCGCCGACAGGTCCCGGTAGAGCTTCCGGCGGGCCCGGAGCCTGCTGCCCTGGCCGTCCGCCGCCGCGGGGCCGAAGGCCCGGCCCACGTAGGCGGCGGTGTCGGCGACCGCGTCCGCGAGCCGGTCCCCGATCCGGGCGTGCCAGGACTCGGGCCAGAGCAGGTAGCCGGCGACCAGGGCGATCGCGCAACCGATGAGCGAGTCGTACAGGCGGGGCAGGACGAGGCCGAAGCCCTGGTGGTTGAGCAGGTCGGACAGGAGCAGGATGACCGGGGTGATCGCTGCGGTCTGGAAGGCGTAGCCCTTCGCGGAGAAGGCCGGGACGAGCGCCGCGAGCACGCACATCACCGGCACGTCCCACCAGCCCCGGGGCACTTCGGAGAGGACGAGGGCGGCGAGGACGAGTCCGGCGGCGGTGCCGGCGGCACGGAGCACGGCCCGGGAGAACACCGAGCCGAAGTCGGGCTTCATGACGAAGGTGACGGTGAGCGCGACCCAGTACGAACGGGGCACGGCGATCAGCGAGACCAGGGCCTGGGCGAGGCCGATGCAGAGCGCGAGCCGCAGGCCGTACCGCCAGGACGCCTCGGACAGCAGGGCGGCGCGGACGGTCCGGCGGACCCGGACGCGCAGCGCGGCGGGCCGCCCGAGCCGGTCGTCGACGTTGTACGGGTCCGGATCGGCCTGGTGGACGACGGCCGCCGCGTGGCGCAGGGCGTGGTCCACGGCCTTCTCGGCGGGTCGTTCGGGCACCGGTAGGTCCGGCTCGGGGGTGCCGGTGCGGCCTTCCTCGACGGCGTCGGCGAGGTCCCGCACGGCGGCGGGGACCGCGGCGGGCAGCGGGCCGACGAGCCGGGCGCGGAGGTGTGCGGCGGGGGCGGCTTCGACGAGGGGGATGACGACGTTCAGTTGGGCCAGCAGCCGCACCAGGGAGGAGGCACGGCCGTGCTGGCGGGTGCGGCGGGAGAGGACCAGGTCGTAGGCCTGGTTGAGGGAGGCGGTGACGGCCTGGCGCTTCTCGTCGTACGCGTCGGTGCCGGTGGCCCCGTACAGTTCGGCCACCGCCCGGTAGGTCGAGGCCACCGCCGACCGTTCGGGTGCGGCGCGGCGCAGCGGCCAGCCGAGGAGGGTGAGCAGGAGGACGAGCAGTCCGCCGAGGGCGAGGAGGACGGGGGCCTTCCACCAGGGGTCGGGCATGGGCAGACCGGCGCCGACGACGGCGTTGAGGAGGAGCAGCAGGCCGGAGACGGAGGCGACGGCGCCGATGGAGGAGATCATCCCGGAGACCAGCGCGATGAGGGTGAGGGCTGCGACGGCGAGCCAGCCCCGACCGAAGACGAGGGTGCCGAGGGCGACCCCGACGGCGCCGAAGAGCTGGGGCACCGCGATGTTGAAGACCCGCATCCGGTAGGCGTCGGCGGTGTCGCCGATGACGCCCGACAGGGCGCCCATCGAGACGAGTGCGCCGTACGCCGGCCGGTCGGTGGCGAGCCCCACGGCGAGCGGTGCGGACAGGGCGACGGAGGCGCGGAGGACGGCGGCCCAGGGGATCTCCGCGGGGGCCGGGCGGAGTCCGGCGGTCAGCCAGGGGGGCGGGGCGAGACGTGCGGGTCCTGCGGGACGTGCCATGTGTCCAACGTACGACGGTGCCCGGCCGGTGCCGTGTCGTGTCGTGACCGGCGTTCTGCGGGCGGATCGACGGGAGGGTCGGCGGATCGCCGGGAGGGCAGCGGATCTCGCGTCAGGGCCGTCGGATTTCCGGGAGGTGCGTGACGGGCGGCACGGCGGGGACGCCCACCGGGTGCCGTTCTCCGGTCCCGGGGCGGCCGGGGAGGAGCGGTTGCGTCAGCCCGGAGGACGTGGTGGGGCGGGGGGCCTCGGAGCGGTCCTCAGTTGCGGTAGGCCTCGACTTCGGAGGCCGGGCGCAGGGCGGCCGTGTCGGGGTCCTCGCCGAACTCCGCCTTCGCGCGGCGCTGGCGCAGCAGGTCCCAGCACTGGTCGAGGCGCACCTCCAACTCGGCGAGCCGGGTGCGTTCCTCGGGAAGGAGGCCGCCGGTCCGCTGCCGCAGGGCCCGCTCCTCTTCGACGAGGGCGCCGATGTCGTCCAGGATCTCCTCGTTGTCCATGCCTTCCAGCGTGGCCGATCAGCGCTCGCCGCGCAGGTCGAGAGCGGCGAGGACGGCGCGGTGGTCGGAGCCGGCGAGGTCGAGGAAGCGGAGGCGGTCGACTGTGAAGTCCTCGCTGACCAGGACGTGGTCGATCTGGACGTACGGCGGGAGGGGGGCGTCCGTGGGCCAGGTGGGGGTGCGGCTGGAGTGCGCCAGCCGGGCGGCGTCCTGGAGCCGGCCGGCGCGCAGGACCGCACGGAAGGCGGCGTGGTCCTGGGAGGCGTTGAAGTCTCCCGCCATCAGGAACGGCTGGTCGGGGGCGCGTCCGGCGGCGGTGTCCGCGAGCCGGCCGAGTTCCCGCTTCCACCGGTGCACCTGGCGGGGCAGCGGCGGCAGCGGGTGGGCCAGTTGGAGCCGGACCGGCCGTCCGGCGATCTCGACGGTGGCGCCCGGCATGCCCATGGCCGCGGGAACGACCCGTTCGTCGCGCAGCGGGTAGGCGCTGAGCAGCACGGAGCCGACGGAGCCGTCCGCGTCGACGGCGGCCCGGTGGGGGAGCTCGGCGGCGAGTGCGGTGGCGAGGGACCGCCCGCAGGCGCGGTCGCACTCGGAGACGAAGACGAGGTGGGGGCGTTCGCGTCGGACGGTGGCGACCAGTGCGTCGGTGGCCCGGCCGAACTGCACGTTGGCGGCCAGCACGCGGACCCGGGCGAGCGGCAGCCCGTACGAGGTGACCAGGCGCGGCGTGTGGGGCAGGGAGGCCCAGCCGGTGGCGGTGAGGACGAGGACCGAGAGGAAGACGAGGGCGCGCCGGCGGGCGGCGGCGGCGAGCAGCACGGCGAGGCCGGCGGGGAGGGCGAGCCAGGGGAGGAAGGAGAGCAGTTGCGGCACGGGGGTGACGGCATCCGTGTCGAGCGCCCGGCAGGTGGCGGCCAGGGCGGGGGCGAGGAGGAGCAGCCCTGCGGCCCGGGCGGCGAGTCGTCGTCCGGGCCGGAGCGGTGGCGGCTCGGGGGCCGCCGGGACGGTGTGCGTGTGCGTGTCCGTGACGGGGTCGGTGGGCCGGTCGGGCTCGATCGGCTCGGTGGGCCGGTCGGGTTCGGGGGGCCCGATCGGCTCGGTGGTGAGGGCTCGGTCCACGTGCTTCAGTGTCGCAGCGCCTGCCCGACCTCCGCCGTGGGTTCGCCCGAGAGGGTCCGATTGCTGCGTGCCGTACCGGACTTGGAGGCGCCGGGTTCGACGCCGTTGATGTTGAGGACGACGGCGTCGAGCAGATTGCCGTCCTTGTCGCGGAAGTTGACCAGGATCGTGTAGTCGGCGCTCTTGTCCTTGGGGTTGGTCGCGGTGATCTCCGCGACCGTGCGGTCCCCGTCGGTGCTCGTCGGCCCGGCGGTCACGTCCGCGCCGGCGTTCACCCCGTCCTTGACCTCGTCCAACTTCTCCTGGGCGGCCGAGGCGACGGCGGCCGTGGCGGACGAGACGATCTCGCCCGCCTTGTCGCCGACGCTGTCGCAGCCGCTGAGGGCGAGGAGGGTGGCGGCGGCGAGTGCGGCTCCGGTGGTGCGTCGCATGTCCCGGCGCCTCAGAAGGTCTCGTTCGAGCCGTACGACTCGTCCGTGGCCAGCGCCCAGATCACGAAGATCGAGATGGCCATGGAGAAGAGCGCCCACCAGGGCTGGTACGGCAGGAAGAGGAACTGGAAAAGGATGTTGAGGGAGGCCAGGGAGATGCCGGCGATCCTGCCCCATTCGGCGCCCTTGAGGATGCCGAAGCCGGTGACGGCGATGATGACGCCGAGGATCAGGTGGATCCAGCCCCAGGTGGTGAGGTCGAACTTGAAGACGTAGTCGCCGATGCGGGTGTAGACCTCGTCCTCGGCGATGCCGGCGATGCCCTGGAAGATGTCCATGAAGCCGATGACCAGCATGAGGACGCCGGCGAAGAGCGTGCCGCCGGCGGCCCAGGCGCCGGCGGTGCTCGGCTTGCGGGGTGCGGTGTTCTGGCTCATGTCCCCATCGTCGGGGCGCTTTCCGGTGCGCGATCGTTCAACGGGTCCGAACGAGTGAGCCGAGGAAGGCGTCGAGTGCCGCGTCGAACTCCTCGGGCCGTTCCAGGTTGGGCAGGTGGGCGGCCCGTTCGATGACGGCGAGCGTGGAGTGCGGCAGCAGGGCGTGCATCTCCTCCGCGTCCGCCACCGGCGTGTAGGTGTCCTCCCGGCCGACCACGACCAGCGCGGGGACCGCGAGCGCGGCGAGCGTCTCCCGGTAGTCGGGCCGCTCGGCCCGACCGCGCAGCGCGGCGGCTGCGGCGACCGGGTCGGTGGCGCACATCATGCGGTGGACGTGGGGTGCGGCATGGGTGTTGTGCGGGGCGACCATCCGGTCGAGGACCTCGTCGGCGTACCCCCGCATGCCCTCCCGCAGGAGCCGGTCGGCCAGGGCGTTCCGGGCCCGCTTGCCGTCCTCGGTCTCGGCGGCGGGGAAGGTGTCGGCGAGGACGAGGCCCCGGACGCGCCCGGGGTGGCGGCGGACCAGTTCCATGGCGATCTGGCCGCCCATGGACAGGCCGGCGAGGACGCACTCCTCGATGCCCAGGTCGTCGAGGAGGGCGACGAGGTCCTCGGCGAAGACGCCGAGCTCGGTGGAGCCGGGGGAGGCGCCGAGCGGGCTGTCGCCGTAGCCGCGCAGGTCGGGGGCGAGGACCCGGTGTCCGGCGCGGGAGAAGCGGTCGACCTGCGGCTGCCACATGGTGCGGTCGAAGGGGTGGCCGTGGACCAGCAGGAGGGCGGGTCCGGAGCCCCGGTCCGTGTAGGAGGTCTCGGCGTGGACGGTGCGGGAGACGGGCATGGCGGCAGGCTAGGCAGCCCGCACCGATCGGTGCAATAAGATCTTTGCTCTCGGTGCAATGGGGGAGGGGTTCGCATGGACGAGTACCGCAGGATCGCGGACCGGGTCGAAGCGGCCGTGCGGGGCGGGCGGCTCAAGCCCGGCGATCGGATGCCCCCGCAGCGCGTCTTCGCCCGCCGCCACGGGATCGCGAACTCGACGGCGATCCGCGTCTACGGGGAGTTGGCCCGCCGCGGCCTGGTCGTCGGAGAGGTCGGTCGCGGCACCTTCGTCCGGGCCGCGCCCCCGCTGCCCGGCCCGGCCCTCGCCGAGGCCACCGGCGCCGCGCCCGTCGACCTCCAGCTCAACTACCCGACCGTGCCCGGGCAGTCGGAGCTCATGGCCCGTGCGCTCGCCGCCCTCGCCCGGCCCGACGTCCTCGCCGAGGCCGTCTCCCGCCCCGCCGCCGCCGGCGGCACCCCGCAGGCCCGGGAAGCGGCGGCGACCGTGCTCGCCCGGCCCGGTTGGGCTCCCGATCCCGAAGGGGTCCTCTTCGCCGGGAACGGCAGACAGGCCCTCGCCGCCGCGCTCTCCGCGCTCGTCCCGACCGGCGGCCGGCTCGGCGTCGAAGCGCTCACGTACCCCCTGGTCAAAGCGGTCGCGGAGCGGCTCGGCATCCGACTCGTCCCGCTCGCCCTCGACGCGGAGGGCGTACGGCCCGAGGCCCTGGAGGCCGCCCACCGGTCCGCACCCCTCGCCGCCGTCTACCTCCAACCGACCCTGCACAATCCGCTCGCCACCACCCTCGGCGAGCAGCGGCGCGCCGAACTGGCCGAACTCCTCAGGCACTTGGACCTGACGGCCGTCGAAGACACCACCTGGGCCTTCCTGGTCCCCGACGCGCCCGCCCCGCTCGCCGCCCACGCCCCCGAACGCGTCCTCCTCGTCGACAGCCTCTCCAAGCGGCTCGCCCCCGGGCTGACCGTCGGCTACGTCGTGGCGCCGGGACGGCTGCGGAACACGGTGGCCGACGCCCTGCGCTCCGGCGCCTGGACGGCGGGCGGCCTCGCCCTCGCCGCCGCGACCCGATGGGCCGGCGACGGAACGGTCGCCGAGGCCGTCGCCGCCAAGCGGGCCGATGCCAGGGCCCGGCACGCCCTGGTCGCCCGCCACCTCGGCGACCGGACCGTCCGGACCTCGCCCCACGCCTACTCCTGCTGGTGGGAACTGCCCGCCCCGTGGCGCGCCGAGACCTTCACGGCCGCCGCGGCGGCCCGTGCGGGCGTGGCGGTCACCCCGGGCAGCGCCTTCGCCGTGGGCCGCGGCGGCGCGCCCGATGCGATCAGGATCGGGCTCGCCTCCCCGCCCCACCCGGTCCTGGACGAGGCCCTGGCCCGGCTGGCGGCCCTGGCCGCCGGGGGCCCGGCGACCGGACCCGGCCCTGATCCACTTGCGGGCCGTCCGGCGGGGGTGTGACCTGGAGGGTGCGGGAACCAGGGGGGCGAGAGACGAAGGAGCTCCTGCCATGGCCGCACACGCAGCGGCGCCCACCAGGCGCCGGATCAGCATGAACGGCTGGGGAGGCCCGGTCACCATCGGCGTCCTGTACGGCCTCTACGCCGCCACCGTCGCGCGCCAGGGCGGCCCCACGACCCTGGGACAGCTGTGGCTCGGCCTCGTCTCGGCCGTGGTCCTCGCCGTCGCCATCGTCGCCCTGCGGCACTACGGCCGTGCCCTGCCCCGCGAGCCGCGCGCCGCCGCCTGGGGCGCGCTCCCCGGCATCGCGGTCGGCTTCCTCTACAGCCTGTCCGGCGCGAGCGTCTTCTCGTCGAGCGGGCTGGGACTGATGACGGCCCTGGTGTCCGGCGCCGCCGCCTACTACCTCTTCTACACGCACGAGGACGCCACGGGGCATCCGGCTCCCTGGTGAGCCGGGGCGCGCGCACCCTCCTGGTGCTCCCGCTGCTGGGCGCGGCGCTCGCCGCCTCGTGCGTCCTCGCCCCCGAGCGCTCCGCCGCCGCGCCCCGGCCGGCGCCCCCCGGCCCGTCGGCGAGCGCCCCGAGCCCCGAGCAGGCCGTGCGTGCGGCGCTCGACGGGCTCGGCCCGTCCCCCGGCCGGTACGCGCTTGCGGTCGAGGACCTGACCTCGGGCCACTGCGTGACGTACGGGGCGGTCACGGAGCCGTTCGTCTCCGCGAGCCTCATCAAGGTCGACATCCTGGCCGCCCTGTTGCTGCACGTGCAGGACCGCGGGACCCCGCTCACCGCCGGGGAGCGGCAGCTCGCTTCCGCCATGATCCGCCGGAGCGACAACGACGCGGCCCAGCAGCTCTGGATCGAGGTGGGCAGGCGCCCGGGCCTGGACGCCGCCAACGAACGGCTCGGCTTCAGCGGGGCGCACGCCGGGCAGCAAGGTCCCTGGGGGCTCACCCGGACCACGGTCCTCGACCAGCTGAACCTGTTGAGGCGCGTCTTCACCGAGGACTCGCCGCTGACCGCCGGGTCCCGGGCCTATCTGCGGTCCCTGATGGGCGGGGTCTCCGCCGGGCAGGACTGGGGCGTCAGCGCGGCGAGCTCTCCCGCCGGTGCGTTCGCCCTCAAGAACGGTTGGCTGCAGCGGGACGCGACGCACCGCTGGGTCGTCCACAGCATCGGCAGGGTGGAACACGGGGGGCACGTCCTGCTGGTGGCCGTCCTCACCGACGGGCAGCTCGCGTACGAGGACGGGGTCTCGCTCGTCGAGCGGACCGCGGCGACGGCGGTCCGCGCCCTGACGGAGAACTCCTGAGGAGAACTCCTGACGCCGGGCCCCGGCCTCCGACCGTGGGCGGCCTCCGACCGTGGGCGGTCGGCGGGCCGGCGCCGGGGGCCGGCACCGGCCCGGGACGTCGCTCCCGGAGCGGATCAGTCGAGCCGCAGGTCCGCCAACTGCTGCTCGAACGGGATGACCTCGTCCTCCTCCGCCCGCCGGGCGGGCCGTGCCGCGACCGCGTCCGCGAACTCGTTCCCGGCCCGGGTGATCCGGGTGGGCAGCCCCTCCTGCCCGAAACCGGTCGGCGCCGCGCCGCCGCCGGTGCCCCAGTCCTCGGAGGCCGCGTAGACCGCGGTGGGGACGACGAGGGCCCGCAGGTGGGCGAAGAGCGGTCGCAGGGCGTGGTCCAGGACCAGGGAGTGGCGGGCCGTGCCGCCGGTCGCTCCGAGGAGGACCGGGGTGCCGGTCAGCGCGGCCGGGTCCATCAGGTCGAAGAAGGACTTGAAGAGCCCGCTGTACGAGCCGGTGAAGACCGGGGTCACCGCGATGACGCCGTCCGCTCCGGTCACCGCGTCGATCGCCTCCTGCAGAGCGGCCGACGGGAATCCCGTCACGAAGTGCTTCGCGACGTCCACGGCGAGGTCGCGCAGTTCGACGACCCGGACGTCGACGGCGTACTCCTGCTCGGCGAGCCGGTACCGGGCCGCCCGGAGCAGCCGGTCGGTGAGGAGCCGGGTCGAGGACGGGCTGCTGAGTCCGGCCGAGACGGCGACCAGCTTCAGGGTCTGCATGGCCTCAGGCCTCCTTCTTCGCGGAAACGGCGGGGTGGAGCGGGGCGGTCTCCGGCACGCCGGCCGGACGCAGGTTGGCGAACTCCTTGCGGAGCACCGGGACGACCTCCTCGCCGAGGAGGTCGAGCTGCTCCAGGACCGTCTTGAGGGGGAGTCCCGCGTGGTCGATCAGGAACAGCTGGCGCTGGTAGTCGCCCACGTACGCGCGGAAGGACAGGGTGCGCTCGATGACCTCCTGCGGGGAGCCGACGGTCAGCGGGGTCTCCCGGCTGAACTCCTCCAGGGAGGGGCCGTGGCCGTAGACCGGTGCGTTGTCGAAGTACGGGCGGAACTCCCGTACGGCGTCCTGCGAGTTCTTCCGCACGAAGACCTGTCCGCCCAGGCCGACGATCGCCTGCTCGGGGGTGCCGTGGCCGTAGTGCGCGTACCGCTGCCGGTAGAGGCGGACCATCTTCTCGGTGTGCTGCTTGGGCCAGAAGATGTGGTTCGCGAAGAAGCCGTCGCCGTAGTAGGCGGCCTGTTCGGCGATCTCCGGGGAGCGGATGGAGCCGTGCCAGACGAACGGCGGGACGCCGTCGAGCGGGCGCGGGGTGGACGTGAAGCCCTGGAGCGCGGTGCGGAACGTGCCCTCCCAGTCGACCACGTCCTCCCGCCACAGCTTGTGGAGGAGCGCGTAGTGCTCGATGGCGAGCGGGATGCCCTGTCGGATGTCCTGGCCGAACCACGGGTAGACCGGGCCGGTGTTGCCGCGGCCCATCATCAGGTCCACCCGGCCGTCGGCGAGGTGCTGGAGGGTCGCGTAGTCCTCGGCGATCTTCACCGGGTCATTGGTGGTGATGAGGGTCGTGGAGGTGGAGAGGACCAGGTCCTCGGTGCGGGCGGCGATGTGCCCGAGGAGGGTGGTGGGGGAGGACGGCACGAACGGCGGGTTGTGGTGCTCCCCGGTCGCGAAGACGTCGAGCCCGACCTCCTCGGCCTTGAGCGCGAGGGCGACGGTGTTCTTGATGCGCTCGTGCTCGGTGGGGGTGCGGCCGGTGGTGGGGTCGGTCGTCACGTCGCCGACGGTGAAGATCCCGAACTGCATCGTGCTCACCTCTCGCCCTTCGATGCCTGGAAGCCGGTGGTTGAATATTGAATCATCGGCTTCAACGGCACGCCCCCCTTCCCTATTCCGGCCCGTACCCTGGACCGCATGACGACACCCGAGACCGACGGCGAGCGCTGGAAGGAGCGGGGCGTGATGCTCCGCGTCTTCGTGTACGTCTTCGCCACCCACGCCTTCGCCGGCTTCGTCTGGCTGCTCTTCTACGTCGGGCAGAACGCCCAGAAGTAGGAGCCGACCGGGGCTCACGTAGAGTCGCCGACGTGAACGGTGCGATAGCGGTCGTCGGAATCGGCGCGGACGGCTGGGACGGACTCCCCGAGACCTCCCGCCGCGTCCTGGGCGCCGCCGAGGTCCTCCTCGGCGCCCCCCGCCAGCTCGACCTGCTGCCCGCCGCGGACTGCCCCGGCGAACGGATCGCCTGGCCCTCCCCCCTCCGCCCCGCCGTCCCCGGACTGCTCGCCGCCCACCGGGGCCGCGCCCTCGCCGTCCTCGCCAGCGGGGACCCCTCCTTCCACGGCATCGCCCGCACCCTCCTGGAGTCCGGGGCCGCCGACGCCGAACGGCTCCGCATCCACCCGCACCCGTCCTCCGTCTCCTACGCCTGCGCCCGCCTCGGCTGGCCCCTGGAGGACACCGAGACCGTCTCCCTCGTCGCCCGCCCCCTCGCCGCGCTCTCCGCCGCCCTCCACCACGGCCGCCGCCTCCTCGTCCTCAGCGAGGGCGCCGACACCGCCGCCCGGGTCGCCGAACTGCTGCGCGCCACGGGCTGGGGCGGCACCCGCATCCGGGTCCTGGAGCAGCTGGGCGGTCCCGCCGAACGCCTCCTCGACGGCACGGCCGAGCACTGGCCGCACGGCCGCACCGCTCCCCTCAACGTCCTCGCGCTCGACTGCGCCCGCGACCCGGAGGCCCTCCGGCTCGGCTCGGCGCCCGGGCTCCCCGACGCGGCGTACGAGCACGACGGGCAGCTCACCAAGCGCCACGTGCGGGCCGCCACCCTCGCCGCCCTCGCCCCCGCCCCCGGCGAACTGCTCTGGGACGTCGGCGGCGGCTCCGGCTCCATCGGCGTCGAATGGATGCGTACCCACCGCTCCTGCCGGGCGATCGCCATCGAGAGGTCCCCCGAGCGGGCCGCCCGGATCACCCGCAACGCGGACGCCCTCGGCGTCCCCGGCCTGCGCGTCGTCCGGGCCGCCGCACCGGAGGGCCTCGCCGGCCTGGAGACCCCCGACGCCGTCTTCATCGGCGGCGGCCTCACCGTGCCCGGCCTGCTCGACGCCTGCTGGGACGTCCTGCCCCCCGGCGGTCGGCTCGTCGCCAACACCGTGACGCTGGAGTCCGAGGCCCTGCTCGCCGACCGCTACCGCCGCCACGGCGGCGAACTCGTCCGGCTCGCGGTCTCCACCGCCGTGCCCGTCGGCGGCTTCACGGGCTGGCGCCAGGCCATGCCCGTCACCCAGTGGTCCGTAACGAAAGGTTCTGAAGAGGGATGACCGTCTACTTCATCGGCGCGGGCCCCGGCGCGGCCGACCTGATCACCGTGCGCGGTGCGCGGACCCTCGCGGCCTGCGGCGTCTGCCTCTACGCCGGCTCCCTCGTCCCCACCGAGCTCCTCGCCGAGTGCCCGCCGGACGCCAAGCTCGTCGACACGGCCCGGCTCGACCTGGACCAGATCATCGCCGAGATCACCGCCGCCCACGAGGCCGGCCGGGACGTGGCCCGACTGCACTCCGGCGACCCGTCCGTCTTCAGCGCCGTCGCGGAGCAGATGCGCCGCCTCGACGCCGCGGGGATCCCCTACGAGGTCGTGCCGGGCGTCCCGGCCTTCGCCGCCGCGGCGGCGGCCCTCAAGCGGGAACTCACCGTCCCCACGGTCGGCCAGACCGTCATCCTCACGCGGATCGCCCAGCAGGCCACGCCCATGCCCGAGGGGGAGGACCTCGCCACCCTCGGCCGCAGCGGCGCCCTGCTCGTCCTGCACCTCGCCGCGCGCTACGTCGACCGGATCGTCACCGAACTCGTCCCCCACTACGGCGCCGACTGCCCGGTCGCCGTCGTCGCGATGGCCAGCCGCCCCGACGAGGTGGTGCTGCGCGGCACCCTCGACGACATCGCGTCCCAGGTGAAGACCGCGGGCATCACCAAGACCGCCGTCATCATCGTCGGCCGCACCCTCGCGGCCTCGGAGTTCCGCGACAGCCACCTCTACGACCCGGCCCGGGACCGTCACAGCTGCTGACCGCCCCGGACCGGCCGGAATCAGGCGTTGGGCCGCTTGCCGTGGTTCGCCTTCTTCTTCTTGCGGGCCCGCTTCTTGTTGCCGCGCTTCGCCATGGGACTCCCTCTCACCCAACTCACTAGGGGACGGTGCCCTGGCAAGCCTAGGGTCGGGGTGCAGGGCCCGCACGTCGATCCGTCGAAGCCGTGCGGTCTCATGGAGGCATGACCGTCTACGACGTGGCCCGGGCGCTGCCGGGCATCGAGGAACTGCGCGACCACAGCCGGGCGCTCGCCATGGCGGAGGCCGTGCTCTGCCCGGAGTGGGAGGGCCGCTCCTACTCCTTCGACGCCCACTGGTCGGAGGACGAGCAACTGGCGTCGATGAGGGACGGTGAGGGCGGCGAGTACACGATCGTCCTCTCCCCCGCGGGGGCCTTCGCCCGCGCCTTCGACCACGAGTCGCCGCTCAGCCCGTTCGGACCGCTCGCGGACGGCCGGACCTGGCCCGGCCTGCTCGACGGGGTTCCGGAGCCCTTCGGGGAGTACCTGACCGAGCCCGCGTTCACCGACGAGGACGGGGTCCACGTGACCACCGCCTGCCTGTGGCGGGAGGCCGCGGACACCGCCTGGAGCACCGGGCCGGTCGAGTTCCCGGACCTGGACGGGCACCCGGACCCGGACGGCTCCGGCCGTCTCTTCCGCCTGCTGACGGACCGCTCGGCGGAGGCGTACGCGGAGTGGGCCGAGGAGTACTACGAGCGCCCGGTGGACCGCGGGGCCGTCCGCCGGCTGCTCGCCCTGCACCCGCTGACGGCGGAGCTCGTCGCCGCCCTCAACCCCGAGGTGACGCTCGCGGACCTCGCCGAGGACATCCAGGAGATCGGCTACCCGACGGCCTGAGCACCGCCCGGCCGCGCTCCGGCGGGGCGGGCCGCCGGGGCGCAGCGGGTCAGGGGCCCTGCACCGCCGACCGTCCCACCACGACCCCCGCGCGGTCGATGCAGACCACGTCCACCGCGATCGGGGCGCCCCGCAGCACGGACAGGGCCTCGTCGCGGGCGCGGGCGGCCACCAGGTCGCCCAGCGGGACGGCGGCGGCCTCGCAGAGGCGGAGGGCGGCGAGGCCCGTGTTGGCGGCGGCGACCTCCGCCGCCAGGGGCTCCGGGGCACCGCCGGCGCGGGCCAGCTCCGCCAGGAACGCCTTGTCGACCTGCGAGCGGGCCGAATGGAGGTCCAGATGACCGGCGGCGAGCTTGGAGAGCTTGGCGAAGCCGCCGCAGAGGGTGAGCCGGTCGACCGGATGCCGACGGAGGTACTTGAGGACGGCGCCCGCGAAGTCGCCCATGTCCAGGAGCGCGATCTCCGGCAGCTCGTACAGGCCCCTCACCGTGCGCTCCGAGGTCGAGCCCGTGCAGCCCGCCACATGGGTGAGGCCGCCGGCACGGGCCACGTCGACGCCCCGGCGGATGGAGTCGATCCAGGCCGAGCAGGAGTACGGGACGACGACCCCGGTCGTGCCGAGGATCGACAGGCCGCCGAGGATGCCGATGCGGGGGTTCCAGGTGGAACGGGCGATCTCGGCGCCGTTGTCGACGGAGATCGTGACCTCCACGTCGCCGGGGGCGCCGTGCGCGGCGGCGACCGCGGCCACGTGCTCCCGCATCAGCTGCCGGGGCACCGGGTTGATCGCCGGCTCGCCGACGTCGAGGGGCAGCCCGGGCAGGGTGACCGTGCCGACCCCGGGGCCCGCCCGGAAGACCACGCCGGAACCGGCCGGCAACAGCCGCACCGTGGAGCGGATCACGGCCCCGTGGGTGACGTCCGGGTCGTCGCCCGCGTCCTTGACCACCGCCGCCATGGCGGTGCCGCCCGCCAGGGACTCCGCCGTCAGCGCGAAGGACGGCGTCTGCCCCTTCGGCAGGGTGATGGTCACCGGGTCGGGGAACCCGCCGGTCAACAGGGCCGTGTACGCGGCGGTGGTGGCCGCCGTCGCACAGGCACCGGTCGTCCAGCCCGGGCGGAGGCCGGTGTGCTTGAGTTGGGCCTCACGCCCGCCGCCTGACGTCACCGAGGGGCTCCTGTGCACGTACTCATTCTCGGGGGGACCACCGAGGCCCGCGCCCTCGCCGGACTGCTGCACGGCGAGGTCCGGGTGACCAGCTCCCTCGCGGGGCGGGTCGCGAGTCCCCGCCTGCCGGCCGGGGAGGTCCGGATCGGTGGCTTCGGCGGTGCCGAAGGGCTGGCCACGTGGGTGCGGGAGCACGCCGTGGACGCGGTCATCGACGCCACCCATCCCTTCGCCGAGCGGATCAGTTTCAACGCGGCCCGGGCGACCGCCACCGCCCATGTTCCCCTGCTGGCGCTGCGCCGTCCCGGCTGGGTCCCGGCGGAGGGCGACGACTGGCGTTCGGCGGCGACCCTGGAGGAGGCGGCCCGGGCCCTCGGCGACCTCGGCGACCGGGTCTTCCTGACGACGGGCCGCATGGGCCTCGCCGCCTTCGCCGACTGCCCGCAGTGGTTCCTGGTCCGCTCGGTGGACGCCCCGGACGTCCCCGTGCCGGCCCGCACCGAAGTCCTCCTCGACCGGGGCCCCTTCACCCTGGACGGCGAGCGGGAGCTCCTCGCCCGGCACCGCATCGACGTCCTGGTGACGAAGGACAGCGGAGGCGCGGCGACCGCCCCCAAGCTGACCGCCGCCCGGGAGGCGGGCATCCCGGTCGTGGTGGTCCGCCGCCCCCCGGTCCCGGACGGGGTCGCGGTGGCGGCGACCTCCGAGGAGGCCGCCGCCTGGGTGCGCGGTCGCGGACGTCAGCCGTAGCGGCGCGGCGTCCACGCGATCGTGCGGCCGTCGCCCCGTTCGACCGCGCGGGTCTGCGAGGACCCGATGAGGAGCAGGGTGCGCATGTCGACCTCGGAGGGGTCCAGGGTCTTGAGGGTCAGCACCCGGACCGACTGCTCCGGCCCGCCCACGTCACGGGCGACGACCACCGGGGTCTCGGGGGAGCGGAGTTCGAGGAGGAGGTCGCGGGCGGCGGCCACCTGGTGGGTGCGGGACTTGGAGCCCGGGTTGTAGAGGGCGATGACCAGGTCGGCCGAGGCGGCTGCCCGGAGCCGGGCCTCGATGACGTCCCAGGGCTTGAGCCGGTCGGAGAGGGAGATCGTGGCGTAGTCGTGGCCCAGGGGGGCGCCGGCCGCCGCGGCGGCGGCGTTGGCCGCGGTCACGCCCGGGAGGACCCGGACGGGCACGTCCGCGTACGCCGGCTCGCAGGCGACCTCCAGGACCGCCGTCGCCATGGCGAAGACGCCGGGGTCGCCGCCCGAGACGACCGCCACCTTCCGGCCGCGCCGGGCCAGGTCGAGGGCGAACTCGGCGCGCTCGGACTCGACCTTGTTGTCGGAGCCGTGCCGGATCTGCCCGGGCCGCAGCTCCGGCACCCGGTCGAGGTAGGTGGTGTAGCCGACGAGGACGTCGGCGTTGACGAGGGCGCCGCGCGACTCGGGGGTGAGCCAGGGCGCTCCGGCGGGCCCGGTGCCGACGACGGTGACCTCGCCCGCCTCCCGTACGGGGGGCTCCTGGTCGATGCGGGAGGGCAGCACGGCGACCGAGAAGTACGGGACGGACGCGGGGTCGACCTCCGTCAGCTTCTCCGTCCGCTCGCCGGCCATGAACGCCCGCTCCACGTACCGCGCGTCGTCCAGGCGGCCGGCCCGTTCCAGGGCCCGCTTCACGGTGGGGAAGGTGCGGCCGAGCTTCATGACGACCGCCGAGTCGGTGCCCGCGAGGCGGGCCGTCAGCTCGTCCTCCGGCAGGGTGCCGGGGATGATCGTGAGGACCTCTTCCGCCTCGCACAGCGGCTCGCCGAGCCGGGCGGCGGCGGCGCTCACCGAGGTGACGCCGGGGATGACGGTGGTGTCGTAGCGGTCGGCGAGCCGCTTGTGCATGTGCTGGTAGGAGCCGTAGAAGAGCGGGTCGCCCTCGGCGAGGACGGCGACGGTGCGGCCGGCGTCGAGGTGGGCGGCGAGGCGGGTCGCGGCCTCCTCGTAGAAGTCGTTCAGGGCCCCCCGGTAGCCGCCGGGGTGGTCCGTGGTCTCCACCGTGAGCGGGTACACCAGCCGCTCTTCGAGGTGGTCCTCGCGGATGTGCTCGGCGGCGATGGAGCGGGCGATGGAGCGGCCGTGGCGGGCGGAGTGGTAAGCGATGACGTCGGCTTCGGCGATCGCCCTCACGGCGGCCACGGTCATCAGGTTCGGGTCGCCGGGGCCGAGGCCCACGCCGTAGAGCTTGCCGGTCACTGCTGGATCTCCGCTTCGTGGGCGAGGGCGTTGAGCGCGGCGGCGGTCATCGCGCTGCCGCCGCGCCGGCCCCGTACGACCAGGTAGTCGAGGCCGAGGGCGTTTTCGGCCAGCGCCTCCTTGGATTCGGCGGCGCCGATGAAGCCGACGGGTATGCCGAGGACGGCGGCGGGCTTCCCGGCCCCCTTCGCGATCATCTCCAGGAGGTGGAAGAGGGCGGTGGGGGCGTTGCCGATGGCGACGACGGACCCTTCGAGCCGGTCCCGCCACAGCTCGAACGCGGCGGCGGAGCGGGTGGTGCCGAGCTCGGCGGCGAGGCCCGGGACGGCCGGGTCGGAGAGGCCGCAGAGCACCTCGTTGTCGGCGGGCAGCCGCTTGCGGGTGACGCCGCTGGCGACCATCTGCGCGTCGCAGAGGATGGGCGCACCGGCGCGGAGGGCGGTGCGGGCGCGGGCGACGACGCCGGGGGAGTACGCGATGTCCTGCACGAGGTCGGTCATGCCGCAGGCGTGGATCATCCGGACCGCCACCTGGGCGACGTCGGCGGGCAGGCCCGCGAGGTCCGCCTCGGCGCGGATGGTGGCAAAGGACCGGCGGTAGATTTCCGTCCCGTCCTTCTCGTAGTCGAACATCCTGTTGTTCTCGCTCATCTCGTGTGGGTCGGCAGGCTGCGGGCCGCCGAGACTGCTGCGGTCAGGGAGGTGCGGGGGGTGGGGACGCCGTCCACCAGGTAGCCGTCGTCGCCGGTGGCGAGGACGTCGATCCAGGTGCCGTGCGGGTGTCCGCAGCGGCGTGCGCAGCCGGAGAAGTGCACGGGCAGGGGTCCGGGGGGTGCGGCGGGGGCGTCGGCCCGGACGTCGGCGAGGGACTTGGCGCAGCCGGGCCGTCCGGTGCAGGCGGTGACCCGGGCGCCGGGTGCGTCGGAGCGGGTGAGCAGGCCGTGTGACGCCAGCTCGGCGAGCCGCGCCGGGAGGGAACCGACCGGGGTGCTTCCGCCGGCGGCCGGGGTGGGGGCGGAGGCTCGCCCGGCGGCCGGGACGGCGGCGGGGCGGTCCGCGGCCGGGGCGGCTGCGGCGCCCACCACGACGACCCCCCGCCACGGCGTGAGCCGGATCTCGGCGGCCGGCAGCAGGGCCCGCAGCTGGACGGCGGTGAGCCGGCCGAGCGGGGCGAGGACGTGCAGGGCGCCGTCGCCGAGCGGCCCGGGTTCGGGCGACCGGGGCACGGGCAGGGGCGGTACCGGTACGGGCTCGGCGGTGATCCCGGCCCGTGTCAGGGCGCCGGCCCAGTCCGGCAGGTGCCCCTCGGGCAGTTCGCGGGGGCGCCAGGCCCCGTTCCCGGCGGCCCCGGCGGCGTCCAGGAAGGCGAGGGCGGCGGTGAGGGCGGCCCGGACGGCGTCCGCGGCGGCGAGCCGGAAGGCCCGCGAGCCGAGCCGCAGCAGGACCGATCCGTCCGGTTCTGCGATCAAGCTCACATCGCCGCCCAGCCCGGCCACGTCTCCGCGCCCGTCGTCCAGGACGAACAGGAACCGCCCCGAAAGGGACGCCGCCCGGGCCTCGGCACACAGCGCGGCGTCCAGCTCGCGCGCCCACAACTGCACGTCGGCGTGGCCGAGTCCGTCGAGGCCCGCAGCGGGCGAGGCCACGATGTTGCGGACCCGTTCGTGGGTGGGGGAGGGCAGCAGGCCCGCCTCCGCCAGGAGCTCCGCCAGCCGCGCTCCGCAGTCCTCGGCGAGGCCGCGCAGCTCCGCGTTGCCGCGCGAGGTGATGCTGATCCGTCCGTCGCCGAGGGCATCGGCCGCACCGGCCAGGACCTCCACCTGAGCTGCCGTCAGACGGCCCGCGGGCAGGCGGAGTCGGGCCAGGCGGCCGTCGTCGGCGGCGTGCAGGCGCAGCGCCCCGGGGCAGGCGTCGCCACGGTCCCGCGTGCGGGCCTCGCCCGCTTCGGGCTTCGGGGGTGGGGTGGGCGGCATGGCGGCGAGCATACCCACGGGGAACCGGCCGGCCACCGGGTGTGATCCGGTCGACGTCCCCGCTCCCTGGGGGCCCGCCGGCGCCACGATCTAGGATGCAGACCGGCATGGGGTCCCAGGACCCCGGGGAGGAAGCCCGGTGAGATTCCGGCGCGGTCCCGCCACTGTGAGCCCGTACCAGCGATGGGGCGGGTGAGTCAGGAACTCCCTTTCCCGCGCTCTCGGCTTCGGCCGAGCGAGGGGAGGCCCCCATTCACACGACCACCCGGGGCGCGGACAACCCCGAGGAAGGCCTGAGCTCGCCATGCTCCTGCTGCTGTCGCACTCCGACACCGACCTGCTCAGCGCCCGTGCGGCGAACGCCGCGGCGCCCGGGGACGGACCGGTCGAGTACCGCTTCGCCAACCCCTCCCGCCTGCCCCTCGCCGACCTGCCGGCCCTGCTCGACGGCGTCGACCTGGTCGTCGTCCGCCTCCTCGGCGGCCTCCGCTCCTGGCAGGAGGGGCTGGACGTGCTCCTCGCCGCCGGAAAGCCGGTCGTCGTGCTCAGTGGCGAACAGGCCCCCGACGCCCAGCTGATGGCGGCCTCCACCGTGCCGATCGGCGTCGCCACCGAGGCGCACGCCTACCTGGCGCACGGCGGCCCGGCCAACCTGGCGCAGCTGGCCCACTTCCTCTCCGACACCGTGCTCCTCACCGGCCACGGCTTCGAGGCCCCGGCCGCCACCCCCACCTGGGGCCCCCTGGAGCGCACGGCGCGGAACGAGACCGGCCCGACCGTCGCCGTGCTCTACTACCGCGCCCACCACATGAGCGGGAACACCGCCTTCGTCGACGCCCTGTGCGGGGCGATCGAGGACGCCGGGGCCCGCGCCCTGCCGCTCTACGTGGCCTCCCTGCGCGCCCCCGAGGCGGAGCTCGTCGACACCCTCCGCACCGCCGACGCGATCGTCACCACCGTCCTCGCGGCCGGCGGCACCAAGCCGGCCGAGGCGCAGGCGGGCGGGGACGAGGAGGCCTGGGACGCGGGGGCGCTCGCCGCGCTCGACGTGCCGGTGCTGCAGGCGCTGTGCCTGACCGGCTCGCGCTCCGCCTGGGAGGAGAACGACGAGGGCCTGTCCCCGCTGGACGCGGCCAACCAGATCGCCGTGCCCGAGTTCGACGGCCGGCTGATCACCGTGCCGTTCTCCTTCAAGGAGATCGACGCGGACGGCCTGCCGGCGTACGTGGCGGATGCCGAGCGCGCCGCCCGGGTGGCCGGGATCGCCGTCCGGCACGCCCGGCTGCGGCACGTCCCGAACGCCGAGAAGAAGCTGGCCCTCGTCCTCTCCGCGTACCCGACGAAGCACTCCCGCATCGGCAACGCGGTCGGCCTGGACACCCCGGCCTCCGCCGTCGCCCTGCTGCGGCGCCTGATCGCGGAGGGGTACGACTTCGGGCCCGAGGAGGAGCTGCCCGGTCTGGTCTCCGGCGACGGGGACGAGCTGATCTACGCCCTCATCGAGGCCGGCGGCCACGACCAGGACTGGCTCACCGAGGAACAGCTCGCGAAGAACCCGGTCCGCATCCCCGCCGCCGACTACAAGCGCTGGTACGCGCTCCTCCCGGAGGAGCTGCGCACCGAGGTCGAGGAGCACTGGGGCCCGCCGCCGGGCGAGATGTTCCTGGACCGCTCCCGCAACCCCGAGGGCGACATCGTCCTCGCCGCCCTGCGGCGCGGGAACCTGCTGGTCCTCATCCAGCCGCCGCGCGGCTTCGGGGAGAACCCGATCGCGATCTACCACGACCCCGACCTCCCGCCGTCCCACCACTACCTGGCCGCCTACCGCTGGATCGCCGCCGGCGCCGAGGACGGCGGCTTCGGCGCCGACGCCATGGTCCACCTGGGCAAGCACGGCAACCTGGAGTGGCTGCCGGGCAAGAACGCCGGCCTGTCCGCGGCCTGCGGCCCCGACGCGGCCCTCGGCGACCTGCCCCTGGTCTACCCGTTCCTCGTCAACGACCCGGGCGAGGGCACCCAGGCCAAGCGGCGCGTGCACGCGACCCTCGTCGACCACCTGGTGCCCCCGATGGCCCGCGCCGACTCGTACGGCGACATCGCGCGCCTGGAGCAACTGCTCGACGAGTACGCCCAGATCTCTTCCATGGACCCGGCGAAGCTGCCCGCGATCCGCGCCCAGATCTGGACCCTGATCCAGGCCGCCAAGCTCGACCACGACCTCGGCCTCGACGAGCGCCCCGAGGACGACGGCTTCGACGACTTCCTGCTGCACGTCGACGGTTGGCTGTGCGAGGTCAAGGACGCCCAGATCCGCGACGGCCTGCACGTCCTCGGCGGCGCCCCGGTCGGGGAGGGCAGGGTCAACCTGGTGCTCTCCATCCTGCGGGCCCGCCAGATCTGGGGCGGGACGCAGGCCCTGCCGGGGCTGCGCGAGGCCCTGGGCCTGGACGAGTCGGCCGCCACCCGCACCACCGCCGACGAGGCCGAGGCGAAGGCCCGCGAGCTGGTCGAGGCGATGGAGGCCGCCGGTTGGGACGCGGCGGCCGTCCCCGAGGGGTACGGCCCCGAGGTCCAGGCCGTGCTGCGCTTCGCCTGTGAGCAGGTCGTGCCGCGGCTGGCCGCCACCACGGACGAACTGGCGCACGCCGTGCACGCCCTGAACGGCGGCTTCGTCCCGGCCGGCCCGTCCGGTTCCCCGCTGCGGGGCCTGGTCAACGTGCTGCCCACCGGCCGCAACTTCTACTCCGTCGACCCGAAGGCGGTGCCGTCCCGGCTCGCCTGGGAGACCGGCCAGGCGCTCGCCGACTCGCTCCTGGAGCGCTACCGCACGGACAACGGCGAGTGGCCGACCTCGGTGGGCCTCTCCCTGTGGGGCACGAGCGCGATGCGCACCGCCGGCGACGACGTCGCCGAGGCCCTCGCGCTGCTCGGCGTCCGTCCGCTGTGGGACGAGGCCTCGCGCCGCGTGAACGGCCTGGAGCCGATCCCGCTCGCCGAGCTCGGTCGCCCGCGCATCGACGTCACGCTGCGCATCTCGGGCTTCTTCCGGGACGCCTTCCCGCACGTCATCGGCCTCCTGGACGACGCCGTACGGTTGGTGGCCGGGCTCGACGAGCCGGCCTCGGACAACCACGTGCGGGCGCACGCGCAGGCCGACCTGGCCGAGCACGGCGACGAGCGGCGCGCCACCACCCGCATCTTCGGCTCGCGGCCGGGGACGTACGGCGCGGGCATCCTCCAGCTGATCGACTCGCGCGACTGGCGCACGGACGCCGACCTCGCCGAGGTGTACACGGTGTGGGGCGGGTACGCGTACGGCCGCGGGCTCGAAGGCCGCCCGGCGCGCGACGAGATGGAGACCGCGTACAAGCGGATCGCGGTCGCCGCGAAGAACACGGACACGCGCGAGCACGACATCGCCGACTCCGACGACTACTTCCAGTACCACGGCGGCATGGTCGCGACCGTCCGCGCGCTGAAGGGCACGGCCCCCGAGGCGTACATCGGCGACTCGACCCGCCCGGAGACCGTCCGCACCCGCACGCTCGTCGAGGAGACCTCCCGGGTCTTCCGCGCCCGGGTGGTCAACCCGCGGTGGATCGAGGCGATGCGCCGCCACGGCTACAAGGGCGCGTTCGAGCTCGCGGCGACCGTCGACTACCTCTTCGGGTACGACGCGACGACCGGGGTCGTCGCGGACTGGATGTACGACAAGCTGACGCAGGAGTACGTCCTCGACGCGGAGAACCAGGCCTTCTTGAAGGAGGCCAACCCGTGGGCCCTGCACGGCATCGCGGAGCGGCTCCTCGAAGCGGAGTCGCGGGGGATGTGGGAGAAGCCGGACCCGGAGACCCTGGCCGCCCTGCGCCAGGTGTTCCTGGAGACCGAGGGCGACCTGGAGGGCGAGGACTGATCCCCGCGGGGCGGGTGCCGGAGCCGTGCGGGGGAGCCGCTCCGTAACCCGCCCCGCGGCCCCCGGCCGGCCGGGGGAACCCCTTCGGCGCGCCGGTGGACCGCGCCCCGCTCCGGCGGGCCCGGTGCGGCCGTCCGTGGGCGGCCCCCCGGGCGGGGCTACTGCCCCTTCGCGGCCTGCACCGCTGCCGCCGCGTCGACGTTCCCGAGCCCCAATTTGGGCAGTTGGCCGGGGTTGGCGGCGGTGTCGCGGATCGTCTGCATGATCGCCGCCGGGTCCAGGCCCTGCTGGTGCAGGAGCGCGGCCACGGCGGAGACGTACGGCGCGGCCATCGAGGTGCCGGACAGCCTCCCGTACCCCGTGGTGTTCTTCACGGTCTCCTTCGCGGTGTGGGTCGGGAGCGTCGAGACGATGTCGACGCCGGGGGCCGACACGGCGTTCTGCGCGCCGAAGTTGGTGAAGGAGGCCGGTGCCCCGTTCCGGTCGGACGCGTTGACCACCAGGACCGGGGTGTCGACCTTGTAGGGCTGGAGCACGGTGGCGTCGTTGCCCGCCGCGGCGACCACCACCGCGCCCTTGCCGTTCGCGTGGGTGATGGCCTGGTTGAGGATGCCGCCCTTGAGGAGGCGGGCCATCAGGCCGGACTCTCCGAGGGAGAGGTTGATGACGTGGGCGCCGTGGTCGGCGGCCCAGACGATGCCCTTGGTGATGTTCGCGTCGCTGCCGCTGCCGTTCGCGCCGAGCACCCGGACCGGCATGATCTTGGCCTCGGGGGCGCCGCCCGCGATGCCGACGCCGTTGTCGGCGCCGGCGGCGGCGATGCCGGAGACGTGGGTCCCGTGGCCGTTGAGGTCCGTGGGCTCGTCGTCGCCGTCGACGAAGTCGTAGCCGTCGACGAGCCGCCCCTTCAGATCGGGGTGGTCGGGGTCCACGCCGGTGTCGACGACGGCGATGACGGTGTCCGTGCCCTTGGCGGTGCCCCAGGCGTCCGGGAGCTTCAGCGCGTCCAGGGCCCACTGCTCGCCGCGCAGCGGGTCGGGCTCGCCGTCGTCGCCGCAGCCGGTGACGAGGCCGGCGGTGAGGACGGCGAAGGCGGCGAAGGAGGCGAGGGCGGTGGGCCGGCGGCGCATGAAGATCTCCCCGTTCGTCGGCATGTGGCCCAGTGAACAGCCGGTTTCGGTGCCCCGCATCTCGACGGGACCTCGACGGCAACCCCTATTGTTCTAGTAGAGTGCAAACAAGGGAGGTTTTCCGTGAACCGTGCCACGCTCCGTCTCCGCGCGCTCGCCGCGCTGCCCTTCGTCCTCGCGCTCGTCGCCCAGCTGCTGCTGCTCGCCCTCTTCCACGACCGGCTGCCCGATCGACTGGCCGTCCACTTCGGCCCCGAAGGCGCCGACGGCTTCGCCGGTCGCACTGCCTACGGCGTGATCAGCGCCGCCCTGCTCCTCGGACTCGGCACCGGCTGGACGCTCCTCGTCCGCCGCACCGCCCTGTGGGGCGCCTGGGCGACCGCCGGCTTCACCGGCGCGCTCCTCGCCCTCCTGGTACGGGACAACCTGGACGCCGTCGATGCGGCCCGGGTCGTCTCGCCCCCCACCGACCTCGCCCTCGCGGCGGCCGCCGCCGCCCTCCTCGCCGCCGTCGGCCTGGCCCTCACCCGGCTCGTCCCCGAAGGGGAGCCGGCCGGCGTCTCCGTCGACGCGGACGCCCCGCGGCTTCCGCTCGGCGCGGGCGAGGTCGCCGGCTGGACCCGCACCACCGGCTCCCGGCCGCTCACCGCCCTCGCGGTGCTCGCGCTCGTCGCGGCCCCGGTCGTCCTCCTCCTCGCGCCCTGGCCGCTCGCCCTGCTCGGCCTCGTCGGCCTCGTCATCGGCGTGCCCGGCCTCGCCCTCGCCCGCATCCGGGTCAGCGTCGACCGGCACGGCCTCACCGTCCGGCCCTCGTTCGCCTCCCGGCCCCGCGTCCGGGTCCCGCTCGACGAGGTCGCCGGCGCCGACGTCCGGAACGTCGACGCCCTCGCCGACTTCGGCGGTTGGGGTTACCGGGTCCGGGCCCACCGGACGGGCGTGGTGCTGCGCTCCGGCGAAGCCCTCGTCGTGCGGCGCCCCGGCGGCCGGGAGTTCGCGGTCACCGTGCCCGACGCGCGGACCGCCGCCGCCCTGCTCAACACCCTTGCCGAACGGCATGGGAAGGTCTGACCGTGCTCTTCCGTGTCGACCCGGCCTCCGCCGTGCCCCTCGGCGACCAGATCGCCGCCTGCGTCCGCGGTGCGCTCGCCGACGGCTCCGCCGCCCCCGGCGAGCGCCTCCCGGCCGCCCGGGAACTCGCCGACTCCCTCGGCGTCAACGTCCACACCGTCCTGCGCGGCTACCAGCGGCTCCGCGAGGAGGGCCTGATCGAACTCCGGCGCGGCAGGGGCGCCGTCGTCATCCCCGGGGCCACCGCACCCGGTCGGGCCCGGCTCCTCGCCCGGCTCCGCGAGGCGGCGGAGGAGGCCCGTGGGCTCGGACTGACGGAGGCGGAGTTCCTGGAACTGGCGCGCACGAGCCTGGGGTAGGGGACTCCGCACCCGCTCCGGTCCGCGGATCAGCGCCCCCGCCGGGAGCGTCGCGAGGCCCTCGACCGCCCGACCGAAGGGGCGCCCGTCGTTCCCTTCCGTCCCGCGGCCCGGACGGGGGAGGGCGGGGACGCCCGGCGGGGTCCACGGCGGGTCGTCGGCGGGCAGCGGTTCCGCCCCGTGCGCATCGGGTCCCGCCCCTGCGATCCGCCCCCGTTATGTTTTCGCGGTCCTGCAAGAGGGCCGCTGGCCTCCGGGCCCGGCATGACCGTGTCCCCCTGTCGAACGGATGACCCGGGGGGGTGGTGTCACCGGGCCCGAGGGGTGCCGTCGGAGACGCTGATAAGAGGTCCGACCACCGCCTGACCAGGCGCGATGCCTGGTCGTTCGCGGGCGGCAGGTCTGCACGACGTGGATGCGCGCGCACGACACCGATGCCAAGGCCAGTCCACCTCCGTATCGGCGCCCTCCCTGACCGTCGCCCGCGATGCGGGCTGCCAGGTCGCCTACCTGCCCGGCCTTGCCATGCGGCGGATCGCCGACCTCTACCCCGGCGAGGCGAAGACCGACGCGAAGGACGCGGCGGTGATCGCGGACGGTGCCCGCACCATGCCGCACACCCTGCGCTCGCTGGAGCTGACCGCCGAGATCACCGCCGAGCGCACCGTCCTGACCGGCTTCGACTGGAGCCTCATGCCCCGGTGCCCAGGTGTCCACGACCAAGGGGAAGCTTCAACTCATCGCACAACCCTATGGCCTGTCTGGTGGTCGAACGGCCGAGAGATCCACAGCACGTCCGGCCTTTGGGGGGGCGGGTAGCCCACAAGGGGGGCAGTGGAGCCGGTACGAACGACAGATGGACGATGCAGGTGGAACAGAAGACAGCGGTCGGCTTCGAGGCGGGGCGCGCCGAGCGCGTGGTGACCGGGTCGAGGGTGGTGGTGCTGCCGTCTGCCCGTCGGGACCGGCTCGCGGCCCTGGACGGGCTGCGGTTCCTGGCCGCGCTTGCCGTCGTCCTGTTCCACTTCGTCGGGCAGACCAGGTGGGCGATGATCCACATCTGGGGGCTGCCGTACCAGAGCCTGTTCCCCCAAGCGCACGAGTACTTCGCCTTCGGTAGGCTCGGGGTCGACCTGTTCTTCCTGATCAGCGGGTTCGTCATCTGCATGAGCGCGTGGGGGCGCTCACCACGTGACTTCTTCATCTCCCGGGTGACCCGCCTGTACCCGATGTACTGGATCGCGATCGTGGTGTCGGCGTGCGTCGTCTACACGGTCGACACGCCGTTCGGCCGTCCCAATCCGCGGGTGCTGTTCTCCAACTTCACGATGCTCCAGATGCCGCTCGGGATGGAGAGCCTGGACCCGGTCTACTGGACCCTCTGGCCCGAGCTGTGCTTCTACCTGGCCTTCGCGGTCGTGGTGTGGAAGGGCCTCACCTACCAGCGCGTCGTGGTCTTCTGCGGGGTGTGGACGGTCGCCGCGGTGCTCACGCCCGCCGCGGGCGTGCCGCTGCTGACGGTGTTGGTCAACCCGGCGTCGGCGCCGTACTTCATTGCCGGCATGGCCTTCTACCTCATGTACCGGTTCCGGCCGACCCCGGTCCTGTGGGGCGTCGTCGGCATGTCGTGGTTGCTGTCGCTGCACTTCCTTCTGAACCCGCACGGTCGCAACAACTGGGCCACGTGGGCGCCCTGGCGCGGCTGGCTGGTGCTGGTGGTCACGGTGTTCTTCCTGCTCATAGCTGCCATCGCGCTGGGCTGGACGCGGCGGATCCGCTGGCGCGGGCTGACCGTCGCGGGGACGCTGACCTTCCCGCTGTACCTGCTGCACGACGTCATCGGCATGACCATCGTGCACCACTACGGCACGAAGGTGGACCCCTGGGTGCTGGTCGGGGTCACGGTCGCCGGTCTGATCGTCCTGTCGTACCTGGTGCAGCGTTTCCTCGAACGTCCGCTCGCGAAGTTCGTGGGACGGTCGCTGCGGAGCGCGGCCTTCGACCTTCCGCTCGGGCGTCCCCGGGGCAGCTGCTGAAAGAAGAGGGGGGGTGAGGGCCCTCGTCCAAGAGGGCGAGCAGGCTGTCGGGGGCACCGGTGCGGCTGACGGTGTGGAGCCGGTCGGGGTGTGCGAGCTTGCGGTAGATCTCGACGTCGGTGTGGTTCTCGTCGGCAAGGTCCATGGCGTACTTCCGTGAAGCGGAGCGGCTGCGGGCGGTGGGAGCGGCACCGCGGGCGCGCCCAGGCGGCGAGGGCTGGTGGCCTGGCTCACTGGTGAGTGCCGTCGTCGCCCCGCGCAGGCCCGCAGCAGTGCACCGCCGTCGACGGGGCCCGCCCGAGAGGCGTCGGCGGGGTGCGCGGACGGGACCCGTACGCCATGCCCCGGGCGACAAAGCGGACCGACATGCACAGAATCGTCCTGGAACATTCCCTCGGGAGAGGTGGGCGACATGGGCGACCCCGCTGGTGACGGCAGCGACGAACTCTCGCTGCTCCGGGCCCGGGTGGCCGCCCTCGAAGCGGACCGGACCGCCGCTCCGCCGCCCCGCCACCGCCTCCGCTCCTTCTGTGCCGCCCTGCTCATCGTGATCGGCTGCCTCCTCGTCCCGCTGGGCATCGTCGCCTCCTGGACCGCGGACATCGTCGGCGACACCGACCGTTACGTGCAGACGGTCACCCCCCTCGCCTCGGACCCGGACGTCCAGGCCGCCGTCGCCGACCGGGTCACCACCGCCGTCATGGAGCACGTCGACCTGCCCGCCCTGCTCCAGGGCGTGGCACCCGACCAGCGCCCCCTCGCGGAGAAGGCCCTCGGCGCCCTGGGCGACTCGCTGCAGAGCGCGGTCGCCAGCTTCGTCCACGACCGGGCGCAGGACGTGGTCGCCTCCTCGGCGTTCAAGACGATCTGGGTCGATGCCAACCGGGCGATCCACACCTCCCTCGACCGGGCGCTGACCGGCAGCGACGACGGAGCCGTGAAGATCGAGACGGACGAGGTCACCATCGACCTGGCGCCGCTGATCGAACGGGTGAAGGAACGCCTCGTCGACTCCGGGCTCACGGTCGCGGGCAGCATCCCCGAGATCCACACCGACTTCACGGTGGTCAGGTCCGATGACATCGGCAAGGTGAAGACCGGTTTCGGGCTGCTCCAACTGTTGGGCGTGTGGCTGCCGGTGATCGCCGTGCTGCTCGTCGCGGGCGGCGTGCTGCTCGCCGTGCGCCGCCGCCGCACCCTGATCGCCGCGGCCCTCGGCGTCGCCGTCGCGGCCCTCGTCCTCGGCGTCGCCCTCACCGTCTTCCGCACGGTCTACCTGAACGCCCTGCCCGCCGACGTCTCCCCCGCGGCCGCCGGCGCCGTCTACGACACCCTGATCCGCTTCCTCCGCACCTCGGTCCGGGTGTTCGCGACCCTCGGCGTCCTGATCGCCCTCGCCGCCTGGCTCTCCGGCCCGAGCCGCCCCGCCGTGCTCACCCGCGGCCTCTGGCGCTCCGGCATCACCGCGACCCGCGCCACCGCCGACCGCGCGGGCCTGCGGCTGGGCCCGGTGGGGCCGTTCGTCCGCCAGTACCGCAGCTGGATCACCTGGATCCTCGTCGCGGCGGCTGCCGCGGCCTGCGTCTTCTGGCCCCACCCCACCGGCTGGGTCATCGTCGGCATCGCCCTCGGCCTGCTCTTCGCCCTGGCCGTGACGGCCTTCCTGGCGGAGGAACCCGCCGAGCACGTGCCGTAGCCGGGGGGCACGCCCCCCACCGGCACTCCGGGCGCACGGGCACGTTCGTGCCGGCGCGGGCGTGCGCTCCGGAGCGCAGGTGGGCGGGCTTCCGGCCCGGGGCGTCCCCTCCCGCGCCTCCGCCCGCACCGCGGCGCACGTCGACACCGCGCCGCGCCAAGGACCCCCGCACCGGGGGCCCGCGCGCCTAGAATCGACTTCCATGTCGATCCCTGACGAGTTGCTCGTCGACGTCGCCGCCACCGTGGAATCCGGGCGGAGCAACCAGATGTCCCTGACCGTGGTCGCGGGAGGCGTGGTCATCACCGGGCGGTTGGCGCCCGAAGCCCTGTGGAGACAGCGGGTGTCGGAGGTCCTGACGGATTCGGACCGGCTGGGCGAGTTCTCCCGGGTGTTCTCCCCGGTGGACCGCAAGCACGAGAAGCCCCCCACCCACCTCCACTTCCACCTCGCCCGGATCCTCCAGGGCACGGTGGGCATGCCCGCGACCGGCGGGATGTACCGGGTCGCCATCGCCGACGTCAGCGCCTGGACGGTGGGGGACTTCAGCTACTCCGACAGCTGATCGGCACGGCTACTGCTTGACCCCGGACACCACGAGGAACGGCGGGTGCCCCGCTTCCGCGGGGTCGCCCCCGAGCTGCGCCGACCGGTGGGTGAGGACCGGTTCGTGGACGTCCAGGTCGGTGAAGCCGGCCTTGCCGAGCACGTCGAGGTAGGTCTGGCACGGCCAGTGGTGGTCGACGAACTCCAGCGGATCGTCCGTGCCGGGCCGTTCGCGACGGGACCGTCGCCGCTCGCCCTTGGTGTAGACGCGACCGGGTTCGCCGCTGCGGAAGGTGGAGAACCGGATGCCCGTGGTGCGGGGGTTGGCGTCCAGGACGGCGCACCGGCCGCCGGGGCGCAGCACCCGGTGCATCTCTGCGGCGATGTCGTGCAGGACGGCGACCTCGCCGGCGGTGACGAAGACGAAGCAGGCCATGGCGGCGTCGACGGAACCGTCGGCGAGGAAGGCGGGCCCCTCGTCGCCGATCAGCCGGTAGTCGATGCGCGGGTGCGGGCGTCGCCCGCGGGCGATCTCCAACATGCGGGGCGAGACGTCGACGGCCACCACGCTCGCTTCGGAGGCCTCCACGACCCGGGTGGCGACCTTGCCGGGCCCGCAGCCGTAGTCCAGGACCGTGCGCACGGCGGAGGAGCCGATGCCGAGGGCGTGGAAGACGGCCGGGTAGCCGATCAGGCGCTCGGGCAGGTCGTCGTACGCCTCGATCGCCTCGGCGGGGTCGGAGTCGTCGACGGGCCCGGCGGGGTCCTGCCGGTCGGTGCCGCTGAAGGCGTGGGGGGTCATGTGAAGGGCCTTTCCGCTCTCGGCGTCCGCTCGCGACTTCCGCCGGTGATCCACTTCGTCCGGAACGTACTGGTCGGAGGGGCGGTAGGACAGGGCCTCGGCGTCCCGCTCACCCGGGTGGGCCAATGCGGGGGCCGACCGTCGGGCGCCCCCTCCCGCCCCGTGCGTTGATGGGGAGGAACGTCGAGAAGCACCGCCGATCGAAGGGGGAGCCGTGGCGCTCCACGAGATGAAGGGCCCGACGGGCGCGGACGCGGCCACGGACGTGTTCGCCTCCGCCCTCAGCGAGCGGGTCCTGCCGAAGCACCGGATGCCGGAGGACTCCAACCTCCCCAGGGTCGTCTACGCCATGCTCCACAACGAGCTGCTGCTCGACGGCAACGCGGCGCAGAACCTGGCGACCTTCTGCACCACGTGGTCGGACGACGAGGTGCGCCGGCTGATGGGCGAGTGCCTCGACAAGAACATGATCGACAAGGACGAGTACCCGCAGACCGCCGAGATCGAGTCGCGGTGCGTGAACATCCTGGCCGACCTGTGGAACGCCCCCGGCAGCGCGACCGGTGAGGGCACCGCGATCGGCTGCTCCACCACCGGCTCCAGCGAGGCCGCCATGCTCGGGGGGCTCGCCCTGAAGTGGCGGTGGCGCGAACGGCGGCGCGCCGAGGGCAAGTCCACCGACCGCCCCAACCTCGTCACCGGTCCCGTGCAGATCTGCTGGGACAAGTTCGCCCGGTACTTCGACGTCGAACTGCGGCAGGTGCCCCTGGAGCCCGGCGCCACCGGGCTGCGTCCGCACCAACTCCGCGACCACGTCGACGAGAACACCATCGGCGTCGTCGCCATCCTCGGCGTCACCTTCACCTGCGACTACGAGCCGGTCGCCGAGATCGCCGCCGAACTCGACCGCATCCAGCAGGAGACGGGACTCGACGTCCCGATCCACGTCGACGCGGCCAGCGGCGGCTTCATCGCCCCCTTCCTCCACCGCGACCTCGTCTGGGACTTCCGGCTCCCGCGGGTCTCCTCCATCAACGCCTCCGGCCACAAGTACGGCCTCGCGCCCCTCGGCGTGGGCTGGGCCGTCTGGCGCACCGCGGACCTGCTGCCGGAGGACCTCGTCTTCCGGGTGAACTACCTGGGCGGCGACATCCCGACCTTCGCGCTGAACTTCTCCCGTCCCGGCGGCGAGATCATCGCCCAGTACTACACCTTCCTCCGCCTGGGACGGGCCGGCTACCGGCGCGTCCAGCAGGCCTGTGCGCTGACCGCCCAGTACCTGGCCGAACAGGTCGCGGCCATGGGCCCGTTCACCCTGCTCTACGACGGGAAGGGGGCGCTGCCGGCCGTCTCGTACACCCTCACCGACCCGGCGGGCGCGGGCTTCAGCCTCTACGACCTCTCCGACCAGCTCCGGATGCGCGGCTGGCAGGTTCCGGCCTACCCGCTGCCCGCCGACCGGCAGGAGACGGTCATCCAGCGCGTCCTGATCCGGCACGGCATCGGCCGCGACGAGATCGACCTCCTGGTCCAGGACCTCCGCCGCTCGCTGGACCGTCTGACGAAGGGCGTGCCGGCGGACGCGCAGCGCGGCGGATTCCACCACTGAGACGACCTCGCAGGACCGGTGCCGGAACGTCCGTCCGGCACCGGTCAGAATTCGAGAAGCGCCGTGCCCGGGGCCGCCACTAGCGTGAGGGCCATGGACATCACCATTCACACCAGCGTCCTGCCGCACGAGGACCCGGACGCCTCCGTGGCGTTCTACCGGGACGCCCTCGGCTTCGAGGTGCGGAGCGACGTCGGGCAGGGCGCCATGCGCTGGATCACGGTCGGCCCCGTCGGCCGGCCGGACACGTCCCTCCTGCTGGCCCCGCCGGCCGCCGACCCCGGCGTCACCGAGGCCGAGCGGCGCACCATCGCCGAGATGATGGCCAAGGGCACCTACGGCTGGATCCTCCTCGCCACCCCGGACCTCGACGCCGTCTTCGAGAAGGTGCGGGCCGCCGACGCGGAGGTCGTGCAGGAGCCGACGGAGCAGCCGTACGGGGTCCGCGACTGTGCGTTCCGCGACCCCGCGGGCAATCTGATCCGCATCCAGGAACTGCGCTGACCCCGTCGCACCGGACGGTTCCCGCGGGTGCCGCGACCCCTCGTCGGCCCGCGGCTCCCCCACCTCCCACCGAGAGGAGTTCCCGTGTGCCACCCGGGATGGGCACGTGCCCGCACGACCGCGCAACGCCTGGACGACCTCGCACGACTGCGCCGCGTGCGCGACCGGATCGACCGTGAGCACGACCGCCCCCTGGACGTCCTGGCGCTGGCCCGCGACGCGGGCACGACGGCCGGCCTGCTGAGCCGCCAGTTCCGGACCGCGTACGGGGACACCCCGTACGGCTACCTCCTCCGGCGCCGGGCGGAGCGTGCGGCGAGGCTGCAGCACCCCACCACGACACCCCCGCCCGCCCCGCGGGAACGACTCGACACGGAGAGGTCGGCGACATGACGGAGGCGCCGCCGCGCGGACTCGCGCAGCGACTGGAGGACACCCGGGCCCGGCTGGAGGAGGACGTCGACCTCTGGATCGCCTCGGCGGGCCCCTCGGAGACCTCCGGAGCCCACCTCGTCCCGCTCTCCTTCCTGTGGGACGGGACCGCGCTCCTGATCTCGACGCCGCGCGCCTCGATCACCGGCCGCAACCTGCTCGCGGACGGTCGGGTGCGCGCGGCCCTCGGCCCGACCCGCGACGTCGTCCTCGTCGACGGCACCGCAGAACCGGTGGACCTGGCCGACCTGCCTCCCGGAACGGGCGAGGCGTTCAAGGACAAGACGGGCTTCGACCCGCGCGAACTCAAAGACTCCTATCAGTACTTCCTGATCAGACCGCACCGCGTGCAGGCCTGGCGCGAGGCGAACGAACTGCAGGGCCGCACCCTGATGCGCAACGGCGCATGGCTGGCCTGACCACCCCACGGAGAGAGGATCCCACCATGACCGACGAGCAGGCTTCCGGCGCGTCCTACGACGGCTTCACGGCGGAGGAGCGGGACGCGATGAAGGAGCGCGCCAAGGAGCTGAAGGCGACCACCCGCCGCGGGGCGCGCAAAGCGAAGGCGGACACCGAACCGGAGGTCCTCGCGAAGATGGCCGAGATGCCGGACGAGGACCGGGTCCTCGCCGAGCGGGTGCACGCCCTCGTCAAGGAGCACGCACCGCACCTCACCGCGAAGCTCTGGTACGGCATGCCGGCCTACGCCAGGGACGGCAAGGTCGTCTGCTTCTTCCAGAGCGCCCAGAAGTTCAAGTCCCGCTACGCGACGCTCGGTTTCAGCGACCAGGCCGGTCTCGACGAGGACGTCATGTGGCCCACCGCGTACGCCCTCACGGCCCTGGACCCCGCCACCGAGAAGCGCATCGCCGCCCTCCTCGCCCGGGCCGCGGGCTGAGCGGGGCGGCAACCGGAGCGGGTCCCCGACGCCGTTCGGGCAGGCATTTCGAGAAAAGTCCGCGGCGACCGATGAGTTCCTTCATGATCGGCAGTCGTCATACATGGTTGGTGCGCAACGGCCCCGGACGGGGGCGCGGCGTGCGGACCGCTCCACACCGGACACGAGACACTGAGGATCTGGCATGCGCACTCTCATCAGCACCGCGTTCATCTCGCTCGACGGCGTCGTCGAGGCCCCCGGTGGCGAGCCCGGCTACCGGAACTCGGGGTGGACCTTCAAGCACACCGAGTTCCTGCCCGAGGCGTTCGAGATCAAGGAGCGGGAGCAGAAGGAGTCCACCGCCATCCTGATGGGCCGCACCAGCTACGAGGCCTTCAGCCCCGTGTGGCCGGACATGGCGGACTTCGCCGACTACAAGACGATGCCGAAGTACGTCGTCTCCACCACGCTCACCGAGGACGACCTGGTCGACAACTGGGGCGAGACCACGATCCTGCGCTCGCTCGACGAGGTCGCCGCCCTGAAGGAGACCGAGGGCGGCCCGATCATCGTCCACGGCAGTGCCTCCCTCAACCAGGCCCTTTCCGACGCCGGGCTGATCGACCGCTACCACCTCCTGGTCTTCCCGCTGCTGCTCGGCGCCGGCAAGCGCCTGTTCAGCACGACGGACAAGGACGTGCAGAAGCTGAAGCTGGTCGAGCACGAGGCCTACCCCAACGGCCTGCAGAAGAACGTCTTCGACGTCGTCCGCTGATGCGTGCGGCGGGCGCGGGGCACCCGTGGGGGCCCGGGCAGGCGGACCGGGCCCCACGTCACCACGTCAGCACGTCCGCTCCGGCCCGGGTCACGGGGACAGGAAGGCCGTGACGACACCGGTCAGCGCGGGGTGGGCCAGGACGTCGTAGTGGCTGGCGCCGGGAAGGACGGCCAGTCGGGCGCCCGAAGGGTCCGCCCCGTGGAAGCCGGCGTCCTTCAGGCCGCCGCCGAGCAGGGCGTAGAACTCCACCATGTGTGCGGGGCGGACGGCATCGGCATCGCCGAAGACGAGCAGGGCGGGCGCGGTGATGGTGGAGACCTCGGTGGTCCAGTCGTAGTCCTGGTGCTTCAACTCGGCCGTCTTGCCGACCAGTACGGTCCAGTCCTCGGGGCGGGGCGCGAGCCGGTCGTAGAGCCGGTGGACCGGCGAGTCCCGCAACACCTCGGCGGTCTCGGCGCTCATCCCGTCCATCGCGGCGATGACCTCGGAGTGCCAGCCGTCCCGCTTGCAGGGGGTGGAGACGACCACGAGCCGCCGCACCGCCCGCGGGTGCCGGACGGCGACCTGGAGCGCCACGTCCGCGCCCGTGGAGTAGCCCAGCAGATCGGCCCGTTCGACGCCGAGGTGCTTGAGCAGGGCGGCGATGTCGTCCGCCATCAGTTCCGGGCGCAGTGGCCGGTCGATGTCCGCCGTGCGTCCGTGCCCCTGCAGGTCCACCAGGATCACCCGGTGGGCCTCCGCGAGCCGCGGCACCAGCGGGGCGAACGTCTCTGCGGAGCCCAGGCCGCCGTGCAGGAGGACCAGCGGTTCACCGGAACCGTGCTCCTCGACGTACAGGGACAGGCCGTTGACCTCTGCGTAGCTCACTGTTCTCCCCTTCGTCGTGATCGTCTTCTTGTCACCGGGAGTGCAGACTCCGGCGGTGCCCGGAACTCATCGGGGGTTCCGCCGTCCCGAGCGCGATCGGGGTGTCCGCGGGTGCACCCGGTCTCGGGACGGGCGGTCCGGCAGCCGGTGGCGACGGGGACGGGAGGGACGCGGAACCCGTGGCGGCTGCCCGTCGGTCGCCGCCGTCACGAGAGGAGGGCGAGCACCAGTCGTCCCGGAAAGAGGTAGAAGGTGGCGGCCAGGCTCGCGGCGAAGAGCGGCAGCGCGACCGCCACGCCGAGCGGCAGCCACAGGACGGACCAGAACCCGAGGAGCTCGGCCCCGCCCCCGCGGCTCGGCAGGTACCAGACGCGCTGCTGCGGCAAGGGCTTCGCGGAGGGGTCGCTCGTCTTCCGGACCCGCTCGTACCGCCGCCCGGAGACGTCGGCGACGGCGTACACGTCCCGGCGGCCCGAGGAGGTCGCTTCCGAGCGGTCGAAGTCCGCGCGGGTCAGACGGCCCCGGCGGATCAGGCGCCACAGGCGGGGCCCCCACGAGGCGAGGTGGAAGCCCGACACCACGGCGATGGCCGGCGGCGCGTAGCCGGCGGCGAGGTAGAGGACCGCTCCCGTTCGGTCGCCCACGGCGAACAGCACGGCCGCGTACCCGATGAAGGCGGCGGCCAGTCCCGAGAGCGCCAGCTTGTCCGGGGCGATCCGGCCGCGCAGCGGCGGCGCCGGAGCCGCCGGGAGCCGAGCGGGGTGGCCGCTGGCGATCGGGAGGGAACCCTCGCGCAGGCGCACCGCGTCCGCCGCGCACACCGGGACGTTGCGCCGGGTCCCGGCGGGAGGCATCCAGGGGACTTCGGCGGTCGACGGTCCGTGTCGGGGGTCGAAGAAGCAGGGCGGGAGTCGTGCGGGCGGCGGTTCGCCCACCAGGCGGGACTCCAGACAGGCCATGGCGTGCCGACCGTCGTCCAGGTGCCGGAGGACGCCTTCGCGGTCGTTCCGGCGCAGGGCCCGGCAGGCCGCCTCGTACGCGTCGAGCGCGTGCGTCCAGTCCGTCACCGCGTCCGGCGGCGTTCCGGGGCTTCCCGGTGGGAAGGGGTGGGCGGCCAGCAGTTCGCCGAAGGCCATCACCTCGACCATGAGGACCGGATCCTGCCCCGTCCGCCGTTTCCCGAGGTGCCACACGGTCCCTCCCGTGGTCTCGTCGTGTGCCGTGGCCGTCTCCCCGGGCGGACGTGGCAGCTGCCGGTGCACGCCCGGGCACGGGTGACGTTCCCCATGGTCCCCGGGCCGCGGGAGGGACACCATGCCGTCGACCAGCAGAACGCCCCCGCCCTCGTTGCCGGCGGACGGTTTCCGTTCGGTCGGTCGGGACGTGCACCTGGAGAACGAGCCTGACGGTCCGTTGGTTCTGCCCGGTCGGTCCCTCGTCGAGGAGCATCAGGAGGGCGGCGCGGCGGGGGAGCTCGGAGCGAGGGCGTCGTCGTAGAGGCGGAACAGCCGGGGGCGGCCGGGTGCCCGGTCGTCCCGCTCGGCGAGGGCCTCCCAGCAGGCTGCCGCCAGGGCCCGGGCGCGGCTGCCGGGCCAGGGCCGGGGGAGCAGTTCGGGGGGCAGCAGGGGGTCGGGCGCCATGGCGGTGGTGAAGGCCGTCGCCAGTTCGATCGCGTACGTCAGGAGCTCGGTGTCCGTGGGGCGTTCCGGGCCGGACAGCCGGGCCAGGCGGTCCGTGGCCAGGGCGGCGAGGGCCTCGTGGCGGTTCGCGATCTGCCGGAGCGGCCAGAGCAGGGCGGCCAGCCGGTCCGGGGCGTCCTCGTCCCCGACCCGGAGGTCGCGGCTGGTGAGGCGGGTGAGGGAGGACCGGACGTCCAGGTGGCGGGCGTGTGCGTCGACGACGTCTCCGATGGCGTTGGCGCTGACGTAGAGCCCGCCCTGGAGGGGCGCGGCGCCGAGGTGGACCAGGGTGTCGCGCAGGGCGTCGCGGGCCTGCCTGGCGGTTTCGGGGATGGCGAAGGCGAAGAGGTGCCAGGTGCCGTCCCAGGGGGCGAGCCCCCGGTCCTGCCGGTAGGCGTGGCGCACGTACTCCACGTCCGGAGCGATGGCCCCGGTGGCGTCGGCGGTGGCGTGCAGACGTGCCTTGCGGCCCCGCCCCTCGTGGGTGAACCGCCCTTCCGCGACCAGCCGCTTGATGCAGAGCCGGACCTGCTGGTCGGTCATGCCGAGGGCCTCGGCGACGGCGTACAGCTCGCCCGCGTCGACGGCGCCGTCCTCGCGGACGAGGGCGAACACCAGGGTCCGGGTGCCGATTCCGGGCGCGGTGGGTTCCGGGCCGGTCGCCGCCGGGGTCTCGTCGGTCATCGTGGCTGCTCCTTCGTGCCGTCCGGACCCGCAGGGACCGCGCGATGCATCGTAGTCACGGCGCCGAAGCCCATCAGGCTCCGGAGGAACGGGGTCTGCTCGGTGTGCACGGCGGTGTAGCCGTGGCGCTCGTACAGGGCCCTGGCCCGCGGGTTGACGTCGATGACGTCCAGGCGGACCCGCGAGCACCCGTGTGCCGCGGCGATCTCGCCGATCTCGGCGAGCAGCAGGCCGCCGATGCCCGCACCCCGGTGGGCGGGGTGGACGGCGATGCCGTCCATGACGAGTTCCCCCGGCCCGGGAGTGCGTTCGAGCAGTGCCAGCACGGCGAGTCGTGGCAGGCCGCGGAGCGGCCCGTAGGCGGAGAGCACGTCGCGCACCCCGCCGCCGGTGAGGCCGCGACCGCCGAGCTGGTAGCCGGCCACGCCCGTGACGCGGCCGTCGTCGGGGTCGAGCGCGACGACGGCGCGGTCGTGGTGGAGGTGGCGGGCGATGAAGGCCCGGCCCCGTTCGGCCGGGCCGAGGGCGGCCCCGAGTTTGCGCCCGAAGGCCTCCCAGTACAGCTCGGCGACCTGTGCCTCGGCGCCCCGGGGCACGCCGTGTCCGATGACGGGTGCGGTGTCCATGGCTCCTCCGCTCCTTCTTCCTGTTGTCTCGCCCTTCATGAGTGAACATAGTACGGTCGTAATGGAAACGATCGTTTGTTGATTGATAGTTATTGGGGGGACGGATGGTGAAGGGAACACGGGGCGCCGCCCCGACGCGCCGCCGCCGGGCGCTGCGGGCCGTGCTCGCGACCCTGGCCGCACTGGCGGTCACGGCGACCGGTCTGATGGGCCTCGTGGTCTGGCAGCACACCTACGAGCTGCGGGAAGAAGCGGTCACCGTGCGGCACGGCGGCCGGACCCTGCACGGCGTGCTGGCCCTGCCCGAACGGGGGGAGGGGCCCTTCCCCCTCGTGGTCTTCGTCCACGGGGACGGCCCGGTCGACGCCACCCACGACACCTTCTACCGGCCGATCTGGGAGGCCTTCGCCCGGGCCGGATACGCCTCGCTGTCCTGGAACAAGCCGGGCGTGGCCGGGGCGCCGGGCGACTGGCTCGACCAGACCATGGACGACCGGGCCCGGGAGGCCGTCGACGCGATCGCCTGGGCGCGACGGCGACCGGAGGTCGACGGCGACCGGATCGGCCTGTGGGGCGCCAGCCAGGCCGGCTGGGTGTTGCCCAAGATCGCCGCCGAGGACGGCCGGATCCGTTTCGCCGTCGCCGTCTCCCCCGCCGTCAACTGGCACCGGCAGGGCCGCTACAACCTCCTCGCCGAACTGCGCCGCGACGGCGCCTCCCCGTCCGAGGTCGCCGCCGCCCTGAGCCGCCGCGAGACCGTACTGGAACTGCTCGGGCGGGGCGCCCCCTACGAGGAGTACGTACGGGCGGTCGGGGACCCGCAGGGCATGACGGCCGCCCGCTGGCGGTTCGTCTCCGAGAACCACACCGCCGACGCCGGCGCCGACCTGCCGGCCCTGCGCGGCGTCCCCGTCCTGCTGGTGCTCGCCGGGCACGACGTGAACGTGGACACCGCCGACACCGAGGCCGCCTACCGCCGTCTGCTCCCCGGACCGTCACTGCGCATCGCCCGGTACCCCGGTGCCACCCACGGCCTGGTCAAGCACGAGGTGGAGGCCTCGCCCCTGCGCCTGACCCTGACCGCGCTGTGCGCGCCGCGGGCCCTCTTCGCCGAGGGCTTCCTGGCCGACCAGCAGCACTTCCTGGCCACCCTGGACGCCGGAGGGGAGGACCGGTGACCACCGGACCCGCGGGGGCCGCACGGCGGGTCGACCCCCACGGGGCGCCCCCTACCCCTCCGGGAACCAGTCGCGGCCCTCAGCCCAGTGGGTCACCCAGCCCGTGAAACCGGGGGTGCCCGGCATCAGGGCGTCGGGCGACGGGGAGCCGAAGGGCACCGCGCCCTCACCGGCGATCTGCCAGACGTGACCGCGCTGCGGACCGGTGACGATCAAGTGCCAGTACATGCCGCAACCGTCGGTGCCCAGCAGCAGCGATCCGTGATCGAACACGGGGGCCGTCCGGGCCTCGAACTCCTCGGTCGACAGGGCCGTTTCGTCGTCGTCCTCTTCCTCTTCCCACAGCCATGCCGCCGTCAGCGGGAAGGGCTCGGCGAGCAGGCGCTCGGGACGTTGCGCGCCCCAGTCCGGGGGCGTCTGCGAGAGGGGCAGCAGACCGTAGTGGGGCGGCCCGGCGCGCAGCCCGTCGCAGATCTCCGCCACGAAGGTGCGGTACGGCTCCGGGAGCACGATGCGGTGCTCCGCCTCGAAGGACCGCACCGCCTCCCAGCCGGCCGGCGGCGCCGCCCCGGGGCAGGAGGCGAAGACCTCGCGGAGGGCAGCCAGTTCGGTGGGCTCGCATGTTTCCGTGTTCATGTCGCCCATCATGCGAGGTCCGCACGGGGCGGCGCCGTCCCCGACCATGAGCCCCCACGGCAGGCGGAGCCGAAGCGTGTGGCACGAGGCCGTGCCCGGGCAGGTCGGGGGCCCGCCCGGGAGCTGCCTAGGCTCCGGCGCGTCCGGCGGAGGCCGGGCGCCGCCGCACGAGGAAGCGCACGAAGGCCCAGATCGCGGCGGCGTTGACCAGGGCGCCGATCAGGACGGCGGCGTGGAAGCCGAGAACCGACCACGGCTCCGGCCCGAGGGCCGTGGTGGTGTCGGGGGTCCAGTCGGCCGGGAGCGGAGTGTTCTCGGGGGAGAGCTCCGCGGACAGCGGGGTGGGCGGCTGATCGCCGTAGTGGGGCACCACCTCGGGCGCCGGGCCTGCCGCGGCCTGCATCGCGGGGCCGAAGAGGCCCAGGAGCAGCAGGCTCACGGGTGCGGTGGCCAGCAGCGGCCAGATCCCGGCGAAGCCGGCGTCGCCGGTGCGCCCGAGCGCGTACGTCCAGAACTCCAGCGCCAGCACGAGGACCAGGTAGCCACCGGGCACCCACATCTCGGCCTTCGACCAGCGCCGTTCCATCGCGTTCCCCTTCCCGTTCTGCTCGTTGTGCGATCAGTTTCGAGGGGGCGGGGGTTCCGTCGCCTGAGCACGCCTACTCATCCCTGCCGGGCTCCCTACTCGGGCCGGGACGTGCAGGTGCACCGGTGCGGCGGTCGAATGCGAGGCCCCTCGGCTGAGGGGGCCGGACGGGCACGAAGCCCCGGCGTGCCGACCCGGGCCTCCGTCCGCGCTTCGTCCGGTGCGGACCCCCGCCGTCGCGAACCGTCCGACCGCTCACCTTGCCAAGGGGGAACGGTGCCTCAGGTACCCCTCGGGGTGGTCCGGCCCCCCACCGGGCCGCGGGCGTCGACGAGGCTTCCCGGAGGGGCGGGGAGCCGGGCGAAGAGGGAGCAGAGCTGGCTGCGTGAACGTACGCCGAGCTTCCGGTAGACGCGTGTGAGGGTGCCCTCCACCGTCTTTGCGCTGAGGAACAACCGGGATGCGGCCTCACGGTTGCTCGCACCGGCGCCGACCAGCACCGCGACCCGTGCCTCGGCATCGGTCAGCGCAGCGAGTCCGACGGTCGACCCGTCAGCGGCCGTGTCCCCGGGGGCTCTACGGCCACCTCCGTTCTCACAACGGAGCAGGGCGTGCTCCGCCTGCTCCACCCAAGGCCGGGCATCACAGGCCGCGAAGAGCGCGCGGGCCTCCTCGACGGCCCGCAGGGCAGCGGTGCGGCGCCGCCGTCGGTGCTCCAGGCCGCCGGCCAGCAGCAGACACTGCCCTTCCTCCAGCGGCTGCCCCAGCTCGGCGAAGTGGTCGCGGGCCGAATGCAACAGTGCGGTTGCCCGGTCGGGGGCGCGCTCGGCCCACGCCGTCAGGGCTTCGGCGCGCAGCAGCTGTCCCGCCACGGCTCCGCCCGAGCGGTCCTCGACCGAGAGCGCCCCCCGGGTCTCGGCGATCAACTCGGCGGCCTCGACGGTGCGGTGCAGCCGGGCCAGCCCCATCGCGAGATCGCCGTGCCAGCGCAGTACCAGCGGTGACGCCGGCCCGCATCGGCGCTCGCCCTCGCGCACCCTTTCCAAGACCCTCACCGCTTCGGCGGGTTCGCCCTGCCAGAGCAGGGCCTTGCCCAGGACGTGCAGGCAACGGCCGAGATGGATGCTGTCGTGTTCCTGCTCGGAGGCCCGCGCGCCCCGCTCGGCGAAGACGACGGCGCGGCCCAGGCTGCCGCCGGCCAGTTCGGCCACGGCCCGGGTGTACCAGGTCGGTCCGGGGCTGGTGCCGCACTCGCTGGCGATGCGCCCCGCGCGGTGCGCGTAGTGCAGGGCGTCCCGGCAGCGGCCCATGCGGGCACAGACCTCGGCCAGGCTGCGCAGGACCAGCACGAGTTCGTCGCCCTTGCCCCGCTCCACCTGACCGAGCATCCGCAGCAGTTGGGCGCGGGACTCGGCCAGCCGGTCGTCGAAGAACGCGAAGCGGGCGGTGTAGAAGCGGGGCGACAGCGGAAGCAGTCCGTCGGGTACCGGCGCGGCCGGGGCGAGGGCCCTGGCGAGGGTGCGGCCGGCTTCGGCAGGGCGGGCGGTCACCCGCAGGACGACGGCCTGCACGGTGAGCGCCAGTGCCTCGGTGCTGCGGTCGGCCACGGAGCGGGCGAGCACGGCGGCGAGCACGGCCTCGCTGCGGGAACCGGGCAGGTCCCCTGCGACGAGCAGGGACCATGCCAGCCGGATCCGCACCCGGGCCGTCAGCGCGGGGTCGCCCTCCGCGTCCTCCAGCGCTCCGGCCAGCACTTCGTCCATGCTGCTCAGGGCCTGGCTGGACAGGTCGGCGAGGGCGAGTCGTACGCGGACCCGGTGGCAGGGGAGCGCGTCCGCGGACAGCACCGTGTCGGCAGCTCGGTGCACGATTTCCGGTAGGGACTCGGCGGCGCCCAACTCGGCTGCCAAGACGCACCGTTCGAGGCGTTCGTCGCTGTCTTCGGCCGGTGTCCGGTCGGCGGCGAGTAGGAACAGCTCGGCCGCCAGCGTCCGGGCACCGTTGCTCAACGCGGCCTGTGCGGCGACGGCCAACGAGCGTCCCTGGGTTCGGTCCTGCGAGGCCAGCGCGCGGTGCCGAATGCGTCCGGCGGTCTGTGGCACCGCGGTGGCGAGGGCCCGATGGCTCGCGGCACGCTGCCCTGCGGTGGCCGCGTGCACGAGTGCGGCTGCGACGGCGGGCGGGGTGAAGCGGATGGTGGCGTCCTGGTGCACGAGCAGTCCGGCGGCGGCGGCCAGGGCGATGTCGCGCTCGGCCGTGTCGTGGCCCGCCCGTTCCAGCAGGTCGACGGTGGGAGCGGTGGCGAGGGCCGCGGTGAGCAGGGTGTCGCCGGCCCGTGCGGGCAGTTCCTCCAGACGCTCTGCGATCAGCGCCCGCAGCGCCGGCGGCAGCGGCACCGGGCGCAGGTCGCCGACCGGCCGTTCGGCGACCGCGGCAGCCAGGGAGAGCGCCAGGTACGGGTTGCCGCCGGCATCGGCGTGCACGGTGTTCGCGACGCGGTCGGGGAGGGCGAAGGGAGCGAGCAGGTCGCCGAGGTGCTCCGAGGTGAGCACGGGAACCGGGACTTCCACGGCCCCGGGCAGCGGCCGGGCGCCGGGCAGGGCGGTGCACGCGCAGGCGAGCCCGGCGGCACCGAGTCGGCGCACGGCGTAGGCGATGACGTCGGCGGATTCGGTGTCGAGGAAAGGGAGGTCGTCCACCAGCAGCAGGACCGGTCGCTCCTGGAGGCACCTGCTCAACAGGGTGTGGACCGCCAGTCGTGCGCCGTGCGGGTCGGGTCCCCGGCCGGTTCGGGAACACGTGCGCGCGAGGATCGCTTCGACGGCTGCGCGCTGGCCGTCCGGGAGGTCATCGGCACCCGACGGGTAGAGCTGTCGCAGTAGGTCGGCGGCAGCGGTCCAGGGGATCCACCGCTCGCCCTCCGTTCCCGCGACCCACAAGACGCGGTCGTCGGGCCCTCCGGTTTCACCGAGGGCACGGAGCACGGTGCTCTTGCCGATGCCCCTGGGGCCGGTGAGGAGCACCGGTCGGTCGGCCCGCAGGTGGGACCGGACGGTGTCGAGGAGGGCGTCCCTTCCGATCGGGGCGCGGGCGGGGTTCGCGGCCGGGATCGGGTGGGGGGCGGGCTGCCTGCTGATGTCCCCTCCAGTGCTGACGCGGTGACGGGGCCCGCACCCTAACCGTGGCCCGACAGCGTGTCCATGGTCCTGCCGAGCGGGGGGAGGCCCGTCCGGTGGTGGGGAGCCCCGGCGCTCCCCACCACCGGACGGGCCGGCTCACGGACGTCGTGTCCGCTGTGGCACGGACGGCGTCAGCGGTGTCACACGGTGGTCAGCGTGACGTCGTCCAGGACGAACGTGGTCGCCCAGATCCAGTCCTCGGCGTACGTGAAGCGCAGCGTGACGTCCTGCCCGGCGAATGCGGAGAGGTCCACCGTGTGCCTGAAGTATCCGTTCGCGCCGTACCCGTCCCTGTTGTCGAAGGTCTTCACGGTCTTCAGGACACTGGTGCCGTCCGCGTTGAGCACCTGCACCTTCAGGGTGTCCCAGGGGCCGTTGGACGACTCGGCGGTCTTGACCTGCAGCCAGAGGTCCAGGTTGTACAGGGCGCAGCCGGTGGGCAGCGACACCTTCTGGCTGATCGCGTCCGTGGCGGTCTCTCCCTTGCCGCCCATCACCGCATTGCCGCTGCCGGTGCGGGCGGGCCAGTCGGGGTGGGTGCCGATGACGCCGGCCGAGGCCGTCCAGGCAGAGGTGACGCTGCCGTTGCCCCCGCCGTCACCGGGCTTCTTCTTGGCACTGGTCCCGAACTGGGCCGGTGCGGCGCCTTCGAAGCCGGGGTCGGCCAGTAGCTGGCCGGCCTGGCACTGTGCGGTGGAGACGTACAGGTCGTAGGGGGCCGTGTGGGAGATGCCCGGACCCGAGGCGGTGACCGTGAGCGGGTGGAGCCCGCCGGGGGTCGAGGCGGAGGTGGTGATGGTCAGGGTCGTGCTGTCACCGGTGCTCACGGTGGTCGGGGCGAAGGTGGCCTGTGCACCTGCCGGGAGGCCCTCGACGGTGAACGACAGGGTCTGCGGGTCGCCCTTGACCAGGGTGGTGTCCACGGTCGTGGTGAGCGAGTCCGTGCCCTTGGCCGTGCCGCTGGACGACGACAGGCTCATCTTGAAGTCGTTCGGCAGGGCTGCCGTGCTGGCCCGCAGCAGCTGGTTCGGGGAGCCGGCGCCGGGACCGGTGACCACGCCGGCGGTGGAGTCGGCCAGCATCTCGTCGCGGATCTGCTCGGGCGTCCAGGTGGGGTGCACCGAGGCGATCAGGGCGGCGTTGCCCGCGACGTGCGGCGTGGCCATGGAGGTGCCGCTGATCGTGTTGGTGGCGCTGTCTCCGTCGTTCCAGGCCGAGGTGATGAAGGAACCGGGGGCGAAGAGGTCCAGGCAGGTGCCCCAGTTGGAGTACGACGCACGGGTGTCGTCGAAGGCCGTGGCGCCGACGGTGAGGGCGGCGGGGGTCCGTGCCGGGGAGAAGTTGCAGGCGTCGGCGTTGTCGTTGCCGCCGGCCACGGCATAGGTGATGCCCGCGGCGGAGGACGCGGCCACGGCGTCGTCGAGGCTCTGGGAGGCGCCGCCGCCGAGGCTCATGTTGGCCACCGCGGGCTTGACGGCATGGCTGGTGACCCAGTCCACGCCGGCGATGACGGTCTCGTCCGTTCCGCTGCCCTCGCAGTTGAGGACCTTGACGGCGACGAGCGACACGTCCTTCGCCACGCCGTGGGTCGCACCGCCGGTGGTGCCGGCGACGTGGGTCCCGTGGCCGTGGCAGTCGGCGTTGATGGAGTCACCACTGGTGTTGATGCCCCAGGTGGCTCGGCCGCCGAAGTCGTAGTGGGTGGTGCGGATGCCGGTGTCGATGATGTACGCATGCACGTTGGAGGCCGTGCCGTAGTACGTGAACGACTTGTCCAGCGGAAGGTTCGCCTGGTCGATGCGGTCCAGGCCCCACGACGGCGGGTTCGGCTGCACGTCGGAGACCCTGACGGTGTGGTTGGCCTCGACCCGCAGGACGTCCGCCTCCGCGGCCAGCGCGAGGGCGTTCTTCTCGCTCATGGTCACCGAGAAGCCGTTGAGGGCACTGCGGAAGACGCGCTTGACCTTGCCGCCGTGCTTCTTCGCCAGTCTCTCCGCGCCGCTGGTCGGGGCGACCCCGTTCTTGAGGGTGACGATGTAGCTGTCCTTGACGCGGCCGGTGTCGTTCGCGCCGACGATCTTCCCGGATCCTGCGCCCTGGGAGGGCCGCGCGGACGCGGGGGCGACTGACGCCAGGGACAACGACCCCGCGGCCAGGGCGGAGACCAGGAGCGTCCCCAGGGCGGCTCGGCGGATGCGTCTGCGGGGGCGCGGAGCCCGCACAGGATTTGAAGGTGACATGACATTATGCGGCATGGAGGGAGCCCTTGTTCTGTGAGTGCGGACGTGTGCCCCGCCCTCGGGGAGGGGAACCGGGTGTCATCGGCCGGGATCGGCCCGATGTCCTGCCCACCCCGGCTGGCAGCTCACTCTAGGAACCCCTCCGCCTGCTGTAAGCGGGGAAACCCCCTGTTCTCTTGCGCGGGGCGCGCCCCGGTGTGCTGCCGGGCCCCGACGAAGCGGCCGCAGGGGTCTCCGCCGGCGGGTCCCGAACGCCGGGTGGAGGCGCGCGGTTCAGCGGGCCTCGTCGGTCGGAGCCGGGGCTGAAGGGCGCACGGACGGTGAGGCCCGTCTGTCAACGAACGGGCCCCGAGTCGGCGACCCGGGGCCCGGCGTGGAACGGATGGGGGGAGTCGGACCCGTGCCGTGTCGACGGGGAACGGGGGGCGATCCCTGTGCCGTGCCGACGGGGAGGGGCAGCGGGACGGGCCGGGCCGGCACCTTTCACGGGGTGACCGGCGCGCGGTACGCGGCGAGGAAGGCGCGGACGCCGGCCGTTGCGTAGAGGTCGAGATCGGCTTCGGTGTGCTGGGCGCTGCCGTGGAACATCGCCTGGTTCACGGGGATCCACAGGAGGAGCCCCGCGAAGTGGTGTGCGGCCAGCACGGGATCGTCGGTGCGCAGTGCGCCCCGGTCGGCGAGCTGCCGGAAGGTGGCGGCCAGGGTGAGCAGGACCCGCTCGAAGCCCCGCTCGTACCAGGCGGCGCCGAGTGCGGGGAAGGCGTCGGCGTTGGCAATGATCAGTCGACGCAGCCGGATGACCTCGGGCTGGGTGAGCGTCGTCAGGAATTGGCGGGCGAGCCGGGTCAGGTTCTCGTCCAGGTCGTCGGTCGTGGCGGGGACGTCGGCCACCAGGTGGATCATGCCGTCGATGCGGTCGGTGGTCGCCAGGACGATCTCGGAGAAGAGCTTCTCCTTGTCCGCGAAGTGCTTGTAGACGGTCTGCTTGGAGACCGCGGCCAGTTTCGCGATGTCGTCCATGCTCGTTCCCGCGTACCCCTTGTCCAGGAACACGGCGGTCGCGGCGTCCAGGATCGCCTGGTGCTTGCGTGCCGAACGGCTGTCCATCTGCGTCTCCTCGTGCCCGGTGTCCCCCGCCCCCGAAGAGTACTGGACTGACCAGTACTCGTATGGGTACTGTACCGTCTAGTTCCGGAGTGGCGGTTCTTCCGACCGCACCGCATACCCAGGGGGTCTCACATGGACAGGGTCTTCTCGGCCGACGGCACCGCCATCGCCTTCGAGCAACGGGGCTCCGGCCCCGCGCTGGTGCTCGTCGGCGGCGCCTTCATGACGCGGCACGCCTCCGCGGAACTCGCCGACCTGCTGTCCGATCGCTTCACGGTGTTCACCTACGACCGCCGTGGCCGTGGCGACAGCGGCGACGGGCCGTCCTACGACGTGCGGCACGAGGTCGAGGACCTGGACGCGCTGATCGAGCGCGCGGGCGGCGAGGCCATGCTCTTCGGCATGTCCTCCGGCGCCGTGCTGGCTCTGGAGGCCGCGGCCCGGGGCAGCGCCGTGACCCGGCTCGCCCTGTACGAGCCGCCCTTCGTCACCGACGACAGCCGCCCGCCGCTGCCCGCCGACTACGTCGCCCACCTGGAAGGGCTCGTGGAGCGGGGCGCGCACGGCGATGCGGTGGCCTACTTCATGACCGCGGCCGTGGGCCTGCCGGCCGAGGCGGTCGCCGGCATGCGGCAGGCCCCCTTCTGGGCCGACCTGGAGGCCACCGCCGCCACGCTGCCCCACGATGGACGGATCATGGGCGAGACCATGTCCGGCCGTCCCCTTCCCGGCGACCGCTGGCGGACGGTGACGGTCCCCGTCCTCGTCGGCAGCGGTGACGCGGGCGCCCCGCACATGCTCACCGGAGCACGGGAACTCGCCGCGCTCGGAGGGAACTTCACCCTCCAGGTCTTCCCCGGTCAGGAGCACACCATCGCCCCGAAGGTCCTCGCCCCCGCCCTGGCGGCCTTCCTCACCGCCGAGGAGCAGGCATGAGCAAGGTCTTCGCCAGTCTGGGCATGTCCCTCGACGGCTTCATCGCCGGCCCCGGCGCCCGACCCGGAAACCCGCTCGGCGACGGCGGAACCCGCATCCACGAATGGGTCTACGACGTCGAGACCTGGCGGGCCCGGCAGAACGTCGAGGGCGGGCGGGCCGAGCAGGACGACGACGTCGTCCGGGAGAACTTCGACCGCTCCGGCGCCTACGTCATGGGGCGCCGCATGTTCGCCGAGGGGGAGGTCGGCTGGCCCGACCCACCGCCCTTCCGCGCCCCCGTCTTCGTCCTCACCCACACGCCCCGCGAACCGTGGGTCCGACAGGGCGGCACCACCTTCGCCTTCGTCACCGACGGCATCCACAGCGCCCTCGACCAGGCCCGGAAGGCCGCCGCGGGCAAGGACGTCCAGATCTCCGGCGGAGCCGAGACCGTACGACAGTTCATCGAGGCCGGACTCCTGGACGAACTCCAGATCCACCTGGCGCCCCTCGTCCTCGGTGCGGGCGTCCGCCTCTTCGACGGCGTCTCGCCGGCCCTCGGCCTCGAACCCGCACGGGTGGTCGCCTCTCCCCGGGTCACCCACCTCACCTATCTGCTCACCGCCCCCCGCGCCTAAGGACCGGGTCCGGGTCCGGGCCGGGTCCGGGCCGCGCCCGGCCGGCCGGCCGTGCGGCCGGCGGGAACACCGGGGAGGATGGGGCAGTCGATCTCGAACGCACGGCGGGCTGCTCCTCCGGCACCACCCGGCGGCGGCCCGCCGATTCTTCCGGAGGTACCCCATGGGTGCGACGGCACTCCCCACCACTGCTGCCGCCGGACTGCCCGGCCCACTCGTCAGCACCGATTGGCTGGCCGCACGGCAGGGGACGGGCACGGTGCTCTTCGACGCCTCCGTCGGCGCCCACCGGGGCGCGGCCCGGCGCATCCCCGGGGCCCGGCCCTTCGACCTCGACGGTGAACTGTCCGATCACACCTCCGCCGTGCCGCACACCCTGCCCGGCGCCCAGCCGTTCACCGAGGCCATGCGCGCGCTCGGCGTGCACGACACCGACACGGTCGTCGTCTACGACGCGCAGGGCATCTACTCCAGCGCCCGCGCCTGGTGGATGCTGCGCACCATGGGCTTCGACCGGGTCGCCGTCCTCGACGGCGGCCTGCCCGCCTGGACCGCGGCCGACCATCCGGTCGAGCCCGTGCCCGCCGCGTACGACGGCCCGCGCGGCAGCTTCACCGCCCGGCCACGACCCGGTCTGGTCGTGGACGCCGCCGCCGTCTCCGCCGCCCTCGCCGACCCGGCCGCCGCCGTCCTCGACGCCCGCACCCGCGAGCGGTACGCCGGCACCGCGCCCGAGCCGCGCCCGGGCCTGCGCGGCGGCCACATGCCGGGTTCCGCCAGCCTGCCCTTCGGGGAGCTCCAGCGGGACGGTGGGCTGATGCGGCCGGCGGACGAGCTGCGCACCGCGTTCGAGGCCGCGGCGGGCAAGCGCGAGCAGCTGTACTTCAGTTGCGGCTCCGGGGTCACCGCCTGCGTCCTCGCGCTCGGGGCCACCCTCGCCGGCTACCGCGACCTCGCCGTGTACGACGGCTCGTGGAGCGAGTGGGGCCTGCCCTCCGGCCGGCCCGTGGCCACCGGAGGAGCGGCCTGAGCGAGCGGCGCACCGCGACCGGCCGAGCCCGCGCAGCAGGACGACGGGCGGCCGTCCTCACCCCGCGACTGCCCACCGGGCGGCCGCGACCACACCCAGGAGGAGCGGCGCGGCACGCCACCACGAGCCCAGGGCGCGACGGGCCGACGGAAGCGAAGCGATCAGCAGGGCGAGTCCGCTCGCGGCGAGGGCGAGGGCGAGGGCACAGGACAGCTCGATCCCGGCCCGCGCCCCGTCGTCCCAGCCGCCCGCGGGCCGGAGGGTGAGGGCCAGGTACACCCACCATGCGGCGATCGCGTGGAGGAGCACCAGCGGGACCGCCATGGCCCGTCGCAGGCACCCTTCGTCGCCGGCCGTACCATCGGCCCTGGCACCGCTCCGGCATCGTCTGCTTCGACATCGCCTGTTCCGGCGGAACGGGTCATCGCGGGGCATCCCCTCGAAGCGCTTGTCAGCAGCTGCGCCGGTACGGGATCAGCAGTCGGAGAAGTTCCAGAACATGCCGACCTCGGTGTCCGAGACGACGACGAGGCCGCAGTCCTCGGTGAAGACGCTCAGTGGGCTGTAGCCCCAGCCCGGGGTCGTGAAGTCGAGTGTGCCGGGTACGGCGCCGGGCCGGTCGACGTTGGTGTAGTGGGCGGCAGCGTCCCCGTATCGCGCGAGGACCGTGCGCGCCATGACCCGCAGTTCCTCCTCGGTCTCCTCGAAGCGCTTCAGGTTGGACAGGGTGCAGCGGTCGTCGGTGAGGGCCAGGAGCAGGTTCTCGGCGCTGTCCCGGTCGATCTCGCGCAAGCGCGTTCTGATGTGGTCCGGGGGGTGGGCGATGAAGGGGTGCGTGGGGGACGCCGCGCGCTCCGGGTCCTGTGCCGCGTCGTCGAGACCGGCCCAGCCCCGGGGGTCCGGGACCCTGGCCATCAGCGCGAGGACGTCGAGGACCCAGTCCTCGTGTCGACGCGCGCCGGTGGCGTCGTAGGAGGACGCGTCTTCGTACAGGTGGCGTACCGCGGTTTCCCAGGACGCCCGGTCGACGGTCATGTCGCTCTGTCCTTCCTCGACGGGGCCCCGGAACATGGGGGCCATCGACATCATGACGGTGAACGACGGTCTGCGACCGCGGTCGCAGCGCAGCCGCGCACCGATGCCGGTTGAGCGGCGGCCGGCGAAGCTGCGCCCAGACGGACCGGCGGCGTCGAACCGCTCACGGGCGGGGGACGCCCCCTCAGACCTGACGGCCGCTGTGGACTTCGGTGGGGCGGACTGGTTTCCTCATCATCCGGGGTCAGGCGCCGGGGGGTGTCCTGTGGCCGTGCCGTGCCAAGGGCCCTCCCCGTCGTCGCTCGGGCGCCACCGATGTGCCCGAGCGGTACGGGGGGAACGGGAGACACATGGAATACGGCCCTGTGACGGGCGGTCGGGTACTCCGCCGCCGGTCCTTCCGGGTGCTTGCGCTGCTCCTCCTCGCGCTGGTGGGGGGTGGGACCGCCTTGGCCCTCCACGACGCGCTGTTGCGGGACGACCCGGACGGTTGGATCGCTGCGGCGCTGATGCTCGTCTCCGGTTCGTGCTGCTACCGCGTCGTGCGCTCCCGGGTGCACCTCGGCGAGAACTCCCTCACCGTGGTCAATCCGCTGTTCAGCTACGAGGTTCCCTACGGGGCGATCCGGAAGGTCGAGGTCGATTCGTCCGGGAGTCTGACCGTGCTCCCCAAGGAGACCGTGGCGGACGCCGAGGACGACGGATACCTCGCCGTCGGATTCGCCGGCTCGCTGCTCGACAGGGTCTTCAAGAGTTCGGACAAGGCGGCCGTGGAGCTCAGGAAGCACCACAAGCGGCGACGCCGTGCGCCGGGGGCGAACGGCCCGGTACGACGCCGGCTGGTCGCCGATGCGGTGGCGGAGGCGCTGCTGCTGTCAGCGGCCGTCTGCGCAGCATGCGCCGTGGTCCTGCGCTGGTGATGACGGCGCGGGGGTGTGGGTTCCTAGCGGGTGAGTGGGGTTTCGGAGGTGAGGTGGGTGAGCTTTTCGGGGTTGCGGACGAAGTAGAGGCCGGCGATGCGGGTGTTCTCGACTCGTAGGGCCATGACGCCGTCGAGCGTGCCGTCCACGTAGGCGGCGAGTGCGGGGCTGCCGTTGACGATGGTGGGTTCCCAGGTGACGGTGGCCTGGAGCTTGGCGGTGCCGCCCAGGTAGAAGCGGACGATCTTCTCGGCGCCCACGATCGGGCGCAGGGCCGCCTTCTTGAGACCGCCGCCGTCGCTGAGCAGCACGACGTCGGGGGCGAGGACGTCGAGGAGGGCCTGGGGGTTGCCGGTCTCGACGGCGTGCCGGAACGACTCCAGGGCGGTCTGGGCCTGGCTGCGGGATGCCGTGGTGCGGGGGCGGCGGGCGCCGACGTGCTTGCGGGCGCGGTGGGCGATCTGGCGGACCGCGTCGGGGGTCTTGTCGACGGCCTCGGCGATCTCGTCGTAGCCGACTTCGAAGACCTCGCGCAGGACGAACACCGCCCGTTCGGTGGGGGAGAGGCTCTCCAGGACGAGCATCATCGCCATCGACATGCTCTCGGCGAGCTCGACGTCCTCGGCCACGTCCGGTGCGGTGACCAGCGGCTCGGGCAGCCACGGGCCGACGTATGCCTCGCGGCGGCGCTTGAGGGTGCGCAGCCGGTTGAGCGCCTGCCGGGTCGTGATCCGCACCAGATAGGCCCGTTGGTCGCTCACCCGTCCGAGGTCGACCCTGACCCAGCGCAGCCAGGTCTCCTGCAGCACGTCCTCGGCGTCCGCTGCCGAGCCGAGCATCTCGTAGGCGACGGTGAACAGCAGGTTGCGATGGGTGATGAACACGTCGGTCGCCGGGTCGGTGGTGTCCTCGGTCATCTCAGGGCCTCGTTTCTGGCGGGGGCGGCGGGGCGACAGGAGGGGCAGGGGCAGCAGGGGCGGCAGGGTGGTTCAGCCGCGGGCGGCCCCTCCGCTTCCGACCGGGCGGGTCGCCGTCCCGCCGTTCGGTTCCGGCGTGTCGGTCAGGCGTCGCCTCCGGGTGGGGAGGCCGAAGGTGGGGTGGGAGGTGGTCCACAGCGACATGCTGAGGATGCCGGCCTTGATCCGTGCGGCTTTCCGACCGCCCAGGTACTTCGGCTTCGCCCGCGCTTCGTGGTCGACCATCTGCAAGATCCCGTCGTGCCGCCCGAGACTGATGTGGTTCCCGACGTACTCCAGCCCGGTCTGCTTGACCGTGCGCCCGGTCAGACGGGCCACGATCGCGTTCGTGGCCTGCCGGCCGGTGTAGCCGGCCGAAGCGCAGGACATCGGCAGCACAAGGCCGTTGTCGCCGATGACGTGGGCGCTGTCGCCGACGGCGTAGACGTTCGGGTGCGAGACCGAGCGCATGGTGCGGTCGACGACGATCCGGCCGTCGCCGGTGACGTCGAGGCCGGCGGCGGCGGCGATCGGGGCGACGGCGAAGCCGGCCGTCCACACGGTCGCGTCGGAGGGCAGGTCGGTGCCGTCCGCGCAGAGCAGCCGCGTCGCTTCGACGGCTTCGACACGGGTGTGCTCCAGGATGGTGATGCCCAGCCGGTCGCAGGTCAGGCGCAGGTGGTCGCGGGCTCCGTCGGAGAGCGGGGCGCCCAATGCGCCGCGGGCGATCAGGGTCACCGACAGGCCGGGCCGGGACTCGGCGATCTCGGTGGCCGTCTCGATCCCGGTGAGCCCGTCGCCGACCACCCGCACGTTTCCGCCCCGCCCGCGCGCGTCCAGAGCGTTCAGGCGCTCGCGCAGCCGCAGCGCGGAGGGCCGGCCGGCGACGTCGAAGGCGTGCTCGGCGACCCCGGGGACACCGTGGTCGGCGCCATGGCTGCCGAGCGCGTAGACGAGCGTGTCGTACCCGACCTCACCGCCGCCGTCGGTGCCGGCCACGGAGGCGACACGGCGTGCGGGATCGACGGCGGTCACCCGCGCCAGGCGGAGCCGGATCCCGGTTCCCGCGAAGACGTCGGCGAGCTGCGGGGCCTCGATCTGCTGGCCGGCCGCGAGCTGGTGCAGCCGCAGCCGCTGGACGAACTCCGGCTCGGCGTTGACCACGGTGATCTGGACACCCACCGGCGCCAGGCGTCGCGCCAGGGTCCCGGCGACGTAGGCCCCGGCGTAACCGGCGCCGAGGACGACGACGCGGTGCTTCGTGCAGTTCTTGTCGGACATGGCTTCCTCCTCCGTCTCCATGCGTTCGCCCACGAGACACCGCACCATCGCCCCCTGTGACAGGAAGTGGTCCGGATCACCTTCCCGAGGGGCCTGGTGAGGGGCGGAAGCCGGGGGAGAGCGGCTCCAGCCGACCGGGCCCGACCGGCTCGGGGCCGTCGATCGGCTTTCGCGCCGGGGGCCGTTCCGCACGGAGGGGGCCGCTGCCCGGCCCTGGCGAACGTGCCGGGGCTGGATCCTCCCCCTGAGGTGGGCCGGTCGACCCGTCTTCTTCGCGGAGTGGGTCGAGCGGGGCATGACCATGACCCCGTGGTGAATCGACGGAACCGAGCGGGGCGACGTCGACGGTCCGGTTTTGACCCGACGTCGCGGCAGGTGCCGTACGGCACGCGAGCGGCCCGGAGGAGTCTGGGCAAGGGAGAAGGCCCAGGTCGCTGACCTGGGGCTTCGCAGAAGAGCGGATGACGGGAATCGAACCCGCGCCATGGGCTTGGGAAGCTGCCGACGTTTGGGCTTCTGCATGCCGTCTGAGCTGCGATGACGTCCATGGAGACCGCGTGTGGGTCCACTCGGCGAAGCCTTTGGTGACCGCTGTTCACCGCCCCTACTGGCACGTTGTGGCACGGGCTCCCACAGCCGGCCGCCGATCACGAGAGCCGGATCAGTCGGAGGCCAGCGTTGTCGCCAGCGACTGGAACCAGGCGCCGTGGGAGAAGGGTTCGGGCGGGCCGACTTCCATGCCGAGTTCGGCGGCGGCCAGGGCGTAGTCGCCCTCGTCCAGGGGGAGGGCGAGCAGTTCGTGGAGTTCGCCGACGAGGCGGGCGACGAGTTGGGGGTGGGTGGTGGTGGCGTAGTCGGCGAGGGCGGTTTCGTGGTCGGGGAACTCGTCGACGATGTCCTGGGAGAACCAGCCGCCGAGCAGTTGCGCGGTCTCGGGGAAGCGGGCGTGCCATTCCCAGTGGGTCTGTGGGGACGTGGGCTCGGGGACGTCGCCTTCCTCGATGCTCTTCTTCAGGTGGTCGGCCAGGATCGTCAGCCAGTCGCCGATCTCGGCCTGGGGCATCCCGGTGTCGGGGATCGCGTAGAACTCGCCCAGTTCCTGTCGGAGGCGGCCCGGAGGGTTGCGGCTGTACTCGCGCAGCTGGCGTTCTGCCTCGGCGATGGCCGGGGGGCGGGTGTGCCAGGTGTGGCGGAGGTACGCCTCCAACGCGCGGCTGCGGTGCTCCGGGGTGTCGTCGGCGGGCTGTCCCAGGTAGGCGCGCATCACCTGGTCGAGTTCGCCGTACCGGCGGTCGTGTTCGAGGGGCTTCATGGGCATGTGGGTGCGGCCCCTACAGGTAGAACGGGATGGTGGTGTGGACGACGAAGCCGTGTGGGCTCGTCGGCTCGCGGCGCAGCACGACGCGCGCCGCGCGGACGTCGACGGGCCCGCGGCCGGCCAGCAGCTCGGCTTCTAGCTGGACCCGTCCCACGGGCTCTTCGCGGGAGGGCCAGGCGGCCTCGATGGTGAGGCGGGCCCGGGTGTTCTGGGCGAGCCAGCGGTGGATGACCTGCTCGTTGGCGTTCACCACCTGCTGGGTGGCCCAGTGGGCGGTCTCCCGGTCGGGATAGGAAGCGGAACGGGTCAGCACGGGGGCATCCGCTCAAAGCGGCCGTCAGGAACTGCGCCGGTACGGGATCAGTAGTCGGCGAAGGTCCAGAACATGCCGACCTCGGTGTCCGAGACGATGACGAGGCCGCAGTCCTCGGTGAAAACGCTCAGTGGGTTGTAGCCCAGGCTCTCCAGGGTGAAGTCGAGTGTGCCGGGTGCGCTGCCCCGCTTGTTGACGTTGGTGTGGTGGGTGGCCTCGTCGCCGTAGCGTGCGAGGACCGTGCGTGCCATCTCCCTTAGTTCTTCGGGGGTTTCGTCGAAGTAGCGGAGGTTGGCCAGGGTGCAGCCCTCCTCGGTGAGGGCGAGGAGCAGGTTCTCGGCGCTGTCCCGGTCGATCTCCTTGAGGCGTGGCGCGATGTACTCCGGGGGGTGGACGGCGAAGGGGTACGTGGGGTTTCCCAGGCGTTCCGGGTCCTTCTCCGGGACGTCGACGCGGGTCCAGCCGCGGGGGTCCGGTACGGCCCGGGCCATCAGCGCGAGGACGTCGAGGACCCAGTCCTCGTGGAGGCGCGGGCCCGTGGCGATGTACCCGTACGCGTCCCTGTACAGGTGGCGTACGGCGGCGTCCCAGGACGTCTGGTCGACGGACGGCATGTGGTGCGGGCCTTTCTGGAGATTTCACGGGCTAGGACTTGCAGGGCATCGAGGTCATGACCGTGAAGGGCGGGTTACGGCTGCTGTCGTACCTGATGCGGGTCTCGATTGCCCGGAGCGAACCTTCTGCAAGCCTTTCAGTCGGCGAAGGTCCAGAACATGCCGACCTCGGTGTCCGAGACGACGACGAGGCCACAGTCCTCCATGAGGACCCCGAGCGGGCTGTAGCCCAGGCTCTCCAGGGTGAAGTCGAGTGTGCCGGGTGCGCTGCCTTGCTTGCTGACGTTGGTGTGATGGGTGGCCTCGTCGCCGTAGCGTGCGAGGACCGTGCGTGCCATCTCCCTTAGTTCTTCGGGGGTTTCGTCGAAGTAGCGGAGGTTGGCCAGGGTGCAGCCGGTTTCGGTGAGGGCGAGGAGCAGGTTCTCGGCGCTGTCCCGGTCGATCTCCTTGAGGCGTGGCGCGATGTACTCCGGGGGGTGGACGGCGAAGGGGTACGTGGGGTTTCCCAGGCGTTCCGGGTCCTTCTCCGGGACGTCGACGCGGGTCCAGCCGCGGGGGTCCGGTACGGCCCGGGCCATCAGCGCGAGGACGTCGAGGACCCAGTCCTCGTGGAGGCGCGGGCCCGTGGCGATGTACGCGACCGCGTCCCTGTACAGGTGGCGTACGGCGGCGTCCCAGGACGTCTGGTCGACGGACGGCATGTGGTGCGGGCCTTTCTGGAGATTTCACGGGCTAG
>NZ_JBHYMK010000004.1:188813-198491 GCF_042743065.1 Streptomyces sp. NPDC058872 | reverse complement strand
CGCCCGGGGCCGCCCCCGTGTCCGTGGGTCTCCGGACGGGGACCGGTCAGGCGGGCGACTCCGTGCCGGGGGTCTCGGGGGTGGAGGGCGGCGCCCCGAGGGTGGTGCTCTGCTCCGCCGTCGGCGACGTGGAATCGGTCGCTGTGGGCGTGCTCGGGTCCGGTGAGGGGGGCGACGACGAGGTGGTCGGCGAGGACGAGCTCGACGAGGGCTCGGGGGCACTGCTCGTCGGGTGCGCCGACCCGGAACTGGTGCCGGTGGGCGGGGGCGTCGTCGTCGCGGGGGCCGTGGTGGCCGTCGGGGCGGCCGGGGACGACGGACTGCCGGAGGTGCTGGGAGCACTGGGGGTGCTCGACCCCGTCGGTCCCGACGGGGTTCCGCCGGGCAGGTCCGAGGGACTCGCGGAGTCGGTGGGAACGGCACCCCCGGTCTCGGCCGGATCGCCGCCCTCCCCTCCGGTCGGCTCCTCGTCCTCGAAGGCGTCGTCGGTGCCGCTCCCGTCCGCCGTGCTGTCCGAGGTGATGCGGTCGGTGGCGGGCGTCTCGCCGTTGCCGGAGGTGGCGCCGAGGGTCACGACGGTGCCGAGGACCGCGACGAGGAGCGCACCGGCGCCGACGGCGACGAGGTTGCGGCGGGCCCCGTTGAGGATGCCGGCCTTGAGGCCGGGGCGGGAGCCGTTCCCGACGGCATCGGGGCGCGTGACGACCGTCGGCCCCTCGTCGGCGAAGTCCGGGAAGGCCGGGAAGGGAGCAGCCCCCGGGGTCCGGGCGGGGCCCTTCGGCAGCGGGGTCGTGACGGGCTCCGGGCCGGGGAGGGCGGCCGGGCCCGGGAGGGCGGCCGGGCCCCGCAGGGCGGGGGTGCCGCGCGGCGGGGAGACCGGCCCCTCGCTGCGGGCGACGACGGGTCCGACGTGATCGCCGGAGAGGTCGGCGACGAGGGCGAGCGCCCTGCGCCCGGCGACGGTGCCGCGCTTGTCGGCGAGCACCCCCCGCATGCCGATGGAGGCCTCCAGTTCGGCGCGGGCGCGCTCCAGGTTTCCGGTGCAGATCGCGAGGACGCCGAGCTCGTGGTGGAAGTAGGCCTCCTCGGCGACTTCACCGGTGAGCCGGGCGGCCTCCTGGCCGGCGCGCAGGGTCCGTTCCCAGGCGCCCCAGTGCTGGCCGGCGGCGAAGGCCGGTGCCGCGGCGCGGGCCAGGCGGACGGCGGTGGCACGGTGTTCGGCCGCGGCCTCGCCGGTGGCGGGGATCAGCGCGGAGAGGGCGGCGAGCAGGGCGTCGGACTCGACCGCGGCCCGCTGGGGGGTGACGGAGGGATGGGCCGCCCACCAGGCGTAGTGCTGGGCGACGGTGTGGGCGCGGTCGGCGGCCTCCTGGTCATAGCCCTTGGCCAGGAGTTGGGCGAGGACTCCGGAGGCGAGCCGGTAACGGGGGCCGACCGGGGAGAGCAGTCCGCAGGCCACGAGCTCGCCGAGGGCGGCGTCGGCATGGGTGTCGCCGACGAGGGCCGGCAGGTGGGCCTGGTGCGGGACCTCGCCGCCGAGGGCGACGGCGAAGCGCAGTGCGGCCTGGGCGGAGCGGCTGAGGCGGGAGGCGAGGAGGGCGGCGGGTGCGGCGCCCTCGCCGAGGCTGGGCAGGGGTATCTCGCGCAGCTCGACGTCGGGGTCTTCCACGCCGTCGAAGGCGGCGGCGGCAACGGCCGCGGCGGCGTCGGGGTCAGTGGGGCCGAAGGCTTCTTCGAGGGCGCCGAAGGCATCGAACTCGGCCGGGGAGACCCGCAGTCGGTCGCGCTGGCGGAGCAGGGCGCCGGCCTGGACGAAGCGGAGCGGGAGTCCCTCGGACTCGAACCAGAGGTCGCCGGCCCAGTTGGCCTCCTCGTCGGTGAGGGGGCGACCGACGGCGCTTTCCAGCAGCTCCAGCGCAGCGCCGCGCCCCAGGCCGGCGAGCAGCACCTCCTCGACCTGGGCCTCGGCGGAGGGGGCGGGTGTCTCGGGCCCCGCGGCGAAGAGGAAGGCGCACTCGGGGGCGGCGGTGAGGAGCTCGTCGAGGGCGGTGCCGCCGAACTCCAGGTCGTCGACGACGACCACGGCGCCGACTTCGCGGATCCGGTCGAGGAGGGCGGTCCGGTCGGGGCGCTGGCCCGGGGCGTGCCGGACCGCGGTGAAGAGTGCGTGGAGGAGTTCGGTGGGGGTGCGGTGGTGGCCCGAGAGACGGACGACGCCGTCGGGCGCCAGGTCGGCGCAGTCGGCGGCGACGGCGTCGAGGAGGGCGGTGCGGCCGGATCCGGGGGCGCCGGTCAGACGGGCCGAGCGGCCCCGGGTGAGGATCCCGGTGAGCCGCTCGCGTTCCTCCTGGCGTTCGAGCAGCGGCAGCTCGGGCGCGGCCGGGCCCGGCGGAACGGGCGGCGAGACGGCGCGGGCGGCCTCGGCGCGTTCCTCCGCGGTGCGGGGACGGGGTGCTTCCGGTTCCTGCCCGGGCGGGCAGGGTTCGATCTCGCTGCCGTCGACGGGGTTGACGGTGAGGAGCAGTTCGCCCGCGACGAGTCGGACGATGCGGGCACGCACGGGCGCCGGGGCGGAGCCGCCGCGCCCCTGGCGGGTCTCCTCGCCCTCGGCGTCGTGGCCGTACTCCTCCGACCCAGGGTTGATCGGGTCCATGGTGCAAGCCCCCAAGAAGCGCTGTCCGGTGCCCGCCGGGCCGTTCCGTCAATGTGCAGGCGACCGAACCCTAGACCCTGGTCAGACCGTCGGGAACAGCCGGGGTGCTCCCGAGACCAAGACGTCACGGTCTCGTGAGGATTGGGTGTGACGCCTGGTTCGCACGACTGTTCCGCAGTCGGTGGGGGCTCCGGGTGCTCCTGGGGTTCACACCCGGGGCAAGGACTCCAGGGCGAGGCCGCCCTCGATGGCGAGGATGCGGTGCAGTCGGGTGGCGACGAGCAGCCGCTGCATCTGGGGAGGCACTCCGCGCAGGACGAGCCGTCTGCCGCAGCGGCCGGCCCTCCGGTGGGCGCCCATGATCACGCCGAGTCCGGTGGCGTCCCAGGAGTCGAGGCCGGTCAGGTCGAGCACCAGGTCGCCGACTCCGTCGTCAACGGCCGAGTGCAGGACCGTACGGGCGTCCGCCGCGCTGCGGACGTCGAGGCGGCCCCCGACGACCAGCTCGACGTGGTCGCCCCTGATGTGCATATGCGCTCCCCGAGAGTGCTCCGTCTTCCCAACAACTGACTGCCGCATCGGCAGATACGTTGCGCCTTGTCAGCGAACCGACACCGAAATTCACCCCTTGGAGTGAGGGCGGGGTGGCGGTCCGGGTTCAGTGCTTGTAGAAGCCCTGCCCGCTCTTGCGGCCGATGTCACCCGCGTCCACCATCCGGCGCATCAGCTCCGGCGGCGCGAACTTCTCGTCCTGGGACTCCGTGTAGATGTTGTTGGCGGCGTTCACCAGGATGTCGATGCCGGTGAGGTCGGCGGTGGCGAGCGGGCCCATGGCGTGGCCGAAGCCGAGCTTGCAGGCGGTGTCGATGTCCTCGGCGGTGGCGACGCCCGACTCGTAGAGCTTGGCCGCCTCGACGACGAGGGCGGAGATGAGGCGGGTGGTGACGAAGCCAGCCACGTCGCGGTTGACGACGATGCAGGTCTTGCCGACGGACTCGGCGAACTCACGGGCGGCGGCCAGGGTGGCGTCGTCGGTCTTGTGGCCGCGGACGAGCTCGACGAGCTGCATCATCGGAACGGGCGAGAAGAAGTGGACGCCGACGACGGCCTCCGGGCGCCCGGTGACCGCAGCGATCTTGGTGATCGGGATGGCGGAGGTGTTGGAGGCGAGGACCGCGCCGTCCTTGACGATCTTGTCGAGCGAGCGGAAGATCTCGTGCTTGACGCCGAGGTCCTCGAAGACCGCTTCCACGACGACGTCCGCGTCGGCGACGGCGTCGAGCTCGGTGGTGGCGGTGATCCGGCCGAGGGCGGCCTCGGCGTCCTGCTCGCCGAGCTTGCCCTTGGCGACGAAGCGGTCGTACGACGCCTTGATGCCGTCGGTCCCACGGGCCAGGGCGGCGTCGGTGACGTCACGCAGGACGACGTCCCAACCCGCCTGGGCCGAGACCTGCGCGATGCCGGACCCCATGAGTCCGGCTCCGATGACGGCGAGCTTCCTGGCCACGATCTTCCACCCCTCAACACCTGTTCACTTCTGGCTCTCCGGCGGAGATTAGCGGTCGCGGGGCGTCATGTGACCGCGAAGTAACGCGCGTCACGCCCCGTTTGACGGACGTCACACTCACGACAGGCCGTACGGGTGGTCCTCGGGCCCGCACGGCGTGCGCGAGGACCTTCCGGGCACGCCCCACGGCGCCGACCCCGCCGTACCGGGTGCGGCTCGTCCCGGCCCCGGCGGCGCTCGCCGTGACGGTCGGCACACGGGCCTTCCGGAGCGCCGGCGGCTCACTAGGCTGGGCCCATGGTCAATCTGACGCGCATCTACACCCGTACCGGCGACCAGGGCACCACGGCGCTCGGCGACATGAGCCGCACCACCAAGACGGATCTGCGGATCTCGGCCTACGCCGATGCCAACGAGGCCAACGCCGCCATCGGGACGGCCGTCGCCCTCGGGCAGCTCGACGAGGAGGTCGTGAAGGTCCTCGTCCGGATCCAGAACGACCTCTTCGACGTGGGCGCCGACCTCTGCACGCCGGTCGTGGAGGACCCGGAGTTCCCGCCGCTGCGCGTCGAGCAGGGATACGTCGACAAGCTAGAGGCCGACTGCGACCGCTTCCTGGAGGGGCTCGACAAGCTGCGCTCCTTCATCCTGCCGGGCGGCACGCCCGGTGCGGCGCTGCTGCACCAGGCGTGCACGGTGGTCCGGCGGGCGGAGCGCTCCACCTGGGCGGCCCTGGAGGTGCACGGCGCAACGATGAACGCGCTGACCGCCACCTACCTCAACCGGCTATCGGACCTGCTCTTCATCCTCGCGCGCACCGCGAACCGGGAGGTCGGCGACGTGCTCTGGGTCCCGGGCGGGGAGCGCTGAACCGTTCTTCGGCGCCTTCTTCGGCCAGACCGCATGGCTGAGCGCGATCAGACCGTGGAGGCCGACGACCCACCAGGCGCCGTCGGTCCACTCCCGCAGCGATTCGGTGTTCCCGTCCTCGCCGACGTAGAGGGCGGCGAGGAACAGCAGGACGGTGGCGACGGTGGCGCCGAGCAGCGAACCGAGCCAGACCCGGCCTTCGTGACGGGCCCGGGCCGCGCCGTACCTCGGCGGCTTCGCCGGCGCCGGGCCGCCAGCCAGGCGGTGGGCGGCGTGGCCGTCGAGCCACCGCACGGTGCGGTGGCCGTGCCCGACGGTGTAGCCGAGGTAGACGGCGGCGAGGCCGTGCTTCGCGCTCGGATCGGCGCCGTTCTTCAGGTCGATCGCGGTGACGACGAGGAGCAGGACCTCCAAGAGCGGCTCGCAGAGCAGCAGCGCCATCCCCGTCCGGGGCGCCTTCAGGAGGTAGCGGGCGGTGAGGCCCGCGACCAGCAGTGCCCAGAAGCCCACCTCACAGACCACGATGAGCGTGACGATCACGGCGGTTCCCCCTTCGGCTCCCCTCCAGCCTGCCGTGCGCCCCGGGCCGGTCCGTCGTCGCCGATGACGAACCCCGTCTACATCGTTCGACGGAGGCGGACGGAAGGAGGGATCGCCCTGGACCGCGAGGTGCCCGTCGGGCGGGACGTGTTGGATGGACGGGTGTCCCTCCCCCGCCCGCATCGCGTCGACCTCCTCCTCTCCTTGTCGGGGCTCACCTGCGGACTGCTCCTGTGGTCATACGGCCTGTACATGACGTTCGGTCGCGTCTTCGAGCAGCGGTGGGCGGCCCTCGTCCCGCTGGCCGTGATGGCCTCGGTGGAGACCGTGCGCCGGACCGCCCCGCGCACGGCCCTGTTCGTCGGCACCCTGACGATCGCGGGCGACCAGTTCACCAACGGCAACCTCGCCACGGTGCTGATGTTCACGGACCTGGTCTACGCGGCGGTGGTGTACGGCCCGCCGGCCTCGGCCCGCCGCATCCCGTACACCACCGGACTGATCGCGGTGACGCTGACCGTGGTGCTGCTGGTCTGGTGGCAGAACGCCTATGCACTGCTCGTGGGCATGGTCACCGGCATGGTCTCCTTCCTGCCGGCGATCACGGGAGCGGTCGTCCGCAACCACCGGGACGCGGCGGAGGCCGCCCGGCTGCGGGCCGAACAGACCGCGCTGCTGGCCGAGATGGACCGGACCCAGGCCGTGGTCGCCGAGCGGGCGCGGATGGCCCGCGAGCTGCACGACGTGGTGGCGAACCACTTGTCCGCGATCGCGATCCACTCCACGGCCGCGCTCTCCCTCGACGAACCGGCCACCACCCACAGGGCGTTGACCGTGATCCGGGAGAACAGCGTGGCGGGCCTCGCCGAAATGCGCCGGCTGATCGGACTGCTGCGGGACAGCGCCGGAGAGGCCGTGCCGGGAGCCGTGCCGAGCCTCGACGGCCTGACGGAGCTGGTCGGACGGGCCCGCGCGAACGGCTCGGCCGGTGGCCTGGGCTTCGTCCTGGAGGACCTCAGGAGACCGGACGGGGCCCCGTTGCCGGCTCCGGTGGAGCTGGCGGCGTACCGGATCGTCCAGGAGTCGCTGACCAACGCGGTCAAGCACGCCTCCCCCGGCACGGTCACCGTCCGGATCGGCCACCGCGGCGGGGTCCTGACGGTGGCGGTCGACTCTCCGTACGGGAAGCGGCCCGGACCGGGCGCACCGGGGACGGGATCGGGCCTGATCGGGATGCGGGAGCGGACGGAGCTCCTCGGTGGGGCGTTCCGGGCGGCGGCCTCGGGAGCGGTGTGGCAGGTGCGGGCGGAGCTGCCCGCGGACGAGGAGGCGGGGAACCCATGACGATCCGGGTGGTGGTGGCCGAGGACCAGTCGGCGGTGCGGGCGGGGCTGGTGCTCATCCTGGGAAGCGCGCCGGACATCGAGGTGGTCGGCGAGGCCGCGGACGGCGAGCGGGCGGTGGAGCTGGCGCGGGCACTGCGCCCGGACCTGGTCCTGATGGACGTGCAGATGCCCCGGATGGACGGGGTGACGGCGACCGGGATCGTGGTGGCGGAGGGCCTCGCCGACGTCCTCGTCCTGACCACCTTCGATCTGGACGCCTATGTGTTCGGAGCCTTGCGTGCGGGCGCGGCGGGCTTCCTGTTGAAGAACGCGGAGGCCCGGGAGCTGATCGAGGCGGTGCGGACGGTGGGGCGCGGCGAGGGCTCGATCGACCCGGCGGTGACCCGGCGGCTCATCGCGGAGTTCGCCGCGGCCGGACGTCCCGCGCGGGCGGGGCGGGGGGCGGACCGTTCGGTCCTGGAGGCGCTGACGCCCCGCGAGCGGCAGGTGCTGTCGACGCTGGGCGAGGGACTGTCGAACGCGGAGATCGCGGTGCGTCTGGACATGGCGGAGGCGACGGTGAAGACCCACGTCAGCAAGGTGCTGGGGAAGCTCAAACTGCGGAGCAGGGTCCAAGCCGCCGTGCTGGCACAGGAGTTGGGGGTTTAACCGACCTCGCCGACGTTGGTCTGGACCTCTTGACGATTGGTCCAGACCTTCCTACGCTCTCGGGGCGCGCGCATCTTCACGGACCACCCCCACCTTGTCCGTCCGCAACTTGAGGAGCACCCGTTGAGCACTCAAGCACCGACGCGCAGAACAGGGTTCAGACACCGGACCGCCGCCGGACTGACCGCCCTGATCCTGCCCCTGGCCGCCATGGTCGGCCTCGCGACCCCCGCCGAGGCGGCCACCTCGGCGACCGCGACCTATACCAAGACCTCTGACTGGGGCACCGGTTTCGGTGCCAACTGGACCATCAAGAACACCGGCACGACCACCATCAACTCGTGGACCGTCGAGTGGGACTACCCCTCCGGCACCGCGGTGACCTCCGCCTGGGACGCCGCCGTCACCAGCTCCGGAACCCACTGGACCGCCAAGAACGTCGGCTGGAACGGCACCCTCGCCCCCGGCGCCTCCGTCTCCTTCGGCTACAACGGCACCGGCCCCGGGGCCCCCAGCGGGTGCAAGATCAACGGTGCGTCCTGTGACGGCAGCACCCAGCCCGGCGACAACCCGCCCTCGGCCCCCGGCGCCCCGGTCGCCTCGAACGTCACCGACACCTCGGTGAAGCTCACCTGGACCGCGGCCACGGACGACAAGGGGGTCAAGAACTACGACCTCCTGCGCGACGGCACCAAGGTGACCACCACCACCGGCCTCAGCTACACCGACCAGGGCCTGAGCGCCGGTACGGACTACAGCTACACGGTCGTCGCCCGCGACACCATCGACCAGACCGGCCCCGCCAGCGGCGCCACCCCCGTCCGCACCACGGGCGGTGGCGGAGGCAACCCGCCGCCGAACGTCGTGAAGATGGGCTACTTCACCAACTGGGGCGTCTACGGCCGCAACTACCACGTGAAGAACATCGTGACCTCGGGCTCCGCGTCCAAGATCACCCACATCAACTACGCGTTCGGCAACGTCACCGGCGGCAAGTGCACCATCGGTGACGCCTACGCCGACTACGACAAGGCCTACACCGCCGCCCAGTCCGTCGACGGCGTCGCCGACACCTGGGACCAGCCGCTGCGCGGCAACTTCAACCAGCTCCGCAAGCTGAAGAAGGCGTACCCGAACATCAAGGTCATCTGGTCCTTCGGCGGCTGGACCTGGTCCGGCGGCTTCGGCCAGGCCCTGCAGAATCCGACCGCCTTCGCCCAGTCCTGCTACGACCTGGTGGAGGACCCGCGCTGGGCCGACGTCTTCGACGGCATCGACCTCGACTGGGAGTACCCGAACGCCTGCGGCCTGTCCTGCGACAGCAGCGGCCCCAACGCGTTCAAGACCATGATGCAGGCCATGCGCGCCAAGTTCGGCTCCAACGCGATCGTCACCGCGGCCGTCACCGCCGACGCCTCCTCCGGCGGCAAGATCGACGCCACCGACTACGCGGGCGCCGCGCCGTACATGAACTGGTTCAACGTGATGACGTACGACTTCTTCGGCGCCTGGGCGGCCAAGGGTCCGACCGCCCCGCACTCCCCGCTCACCTCGTACGCCGGCATCCCGCAGCAGGGCTTCAACTCGGCCGAGGCCATCGCCAAGTACAAGGCCAAGGGCGTCCCCGCGAACAAGCTGCTGCTCGGCATCGGCTTCTACGGCCGCGGCTGGACCGGCGTCACCCAGTCCGCCCCCGGCGGCACCGCGACCGGCCCCGCACAGGGCACCTACGAGCAGGGCATCGAGGACTACAAGGTCCTCAAGAACTCCTGCCCGGCCAACGGCACCATCGCGGGTACGGCGTACGCCCACTGCGGCACCAACTGGTGGAGCTACGACACCCCGGCAACCGTGAACTCGAAGATGGGCTGGGCCAAGAACCAGGGCCTCGGCGGAGCGTTCTTCTGGGAGTTCAGCGGTGACACCAGCAACGGCGAGCTGGTCGGCGCCCTCAGCAACGGTCTGAGCTAGTCCGCACGACGGAGCGGGGGGCGGCGCGACGCGCCGCCCCCCCCGCCGGCGCGTGCCGCCCGCGCCCAGCGGGGCCCGGGCGCCCACCCCCCCCCGCGCGCCCCGGGCCGGCCAGGGGTGGCGGGGCCGTTACCCCGGGGCGG